>JAIPAE010000016.1 GCA_021740245.1 Bacteroidales bacterium
AAAATTACATCAAACCACAACCACGTCAGACAGGGCATCCGATAATTCGCCAATGTCTTCTATCCCAAAATTACATCAAACCACAACTTAAAAATTGTCGGGGTTTATTTTTTGAAAAATGTCTTCTATCCCAAAATTACATCAAACCACAACTCCGGGCGGCGGGCATTAGCTGCGCGGTCAAATGTCTTCTATCCCAAAATTACATCAAACCACAACATACGCGAATACCAGGACACAATCATTAAAATGTCTTCTATCCCAAAATTACATCAAACCACAACAAACCTCGTATTTCCCTTTCAGGGCTTCTTAATGTCTTCTATCCCAAAATTACATCAAACCACAACCTACTATAATCGCGGCGCTTGACGTTACAGAATGTCTTCTATCCCAAAATTACATCAAACCACAACTACAGAGGAGAACATCCCGTTTTTTCTCGAAATGTCTTCTATCCCAAAATTACATCAAACCACAACAAGCTCCTGTTTGCTCTTTGTGGCTGCCAGAATGTCTTCTATCCCAAAATTACATCAAACCACAACTGCAGCTGTCTATGCCGACCATATCATGGCAATGTCTTCTATCCCAAAATTACATCAAACCACAACTGGTCGCATAGACACCAATTCTGTTAACACAATGTCTTCTATCCCAAAATTACATCAAACCACAACAATCTGATTCATCATTCGTTCAGGTTCGTAAATGTCTTCTATCCCAAAATTACATCAAACCACAACGAGAGATAGATGAAGAAATACGGAATGATGAATGTCTTCTATCCCAAAATTACATCAAACCACAACAAACGGCTCATCGCCTCTGAATGTCTTAAGAATGTCTTCTATCCCAAAATTACATCAAACCACAACTATGGCCGCTTTGTGGATATGGGTGTAGGCAATGTCTTCTATCCCAAAATTACATCAAACCACAACTTAACCAGGACAGTAGAAATATTGTTGATGAATGTCTTCTATCCCAAAATTACATCAAACCACAACTTTGCCTTTGGCTTTGCTTTTGGCTTTTTGAATGTCTTCTATCCCAAAATTACATCAAACCACAACTCCAAAAAACCCTTCGTTTAATGGCTACCAAATGTCTTCTATCCCAAAATTACATCAAACCACAACATCCGCATGCGGATCTTGAAATCTTCCGGCAAT
Organism: Bacteroidales bacterium; assembly: GCA_021740245.1. Lineage (GTDB taxonomy): Bacteria > Bacteroidota > Bacteroidia > Bacteroidales > PWNQ01 > PWNQ01. The sequence goes on from JAIPAE010000016.1 coordinate 1,176, forward strand.
GTCTTCTATCCCAAAATTACATCAAACCACAACGCTGTCCACCGCGTGGAGCATCGTTGCCTTAATGTCTTCTATCCCAAAATTACATCAAACCACAACATGAATCAGATCACCTTGCCAGCGGTTTTAAATGTCTTCTATCCCAAAATTACATCAAACCACAACCGATCACAAACTATGGGTCGAAGAGCTAATAATGTCTTCTATCCCAAAATTACATCAAACCACAACACAGGTATCTCTGTAATGAACGAACAAGTCAATGTCTTCTATCCCAAAATTACATCAAACCACAACAGTGTCCCGGTCTATATCATAACCAATTTCAATGTCTTCTATCCCAAAATTACATCAAACCACAACAACCGTCTCGCCTTTGCCAGTCAAAAAGCCAATGTCTTCTATCCCAAAATTACATCAAACCACAACGAATTATACGAAGATAGCAAAGAACTTGTAATGTCTTCTATCCCAAAATTACATCAAACCACAACAACGCGACACACGACGACACCATTGACCCAAATGTCTTCTATCCCAAAATTACATCAAACCACAACAACCTCTGAATAGTCAGCATGAAGCTTCACAATGTCTTCTATCCCAAAATTACATCAAACCACAACGGATTACGTGCAATCATATCACCTACTTTCAATGTCTTCTATCCCAAAATTACATCAAACCACAACTTAGGCTACATATATAATGTATGGTTCTAAATGTCTTCTATCCCAAAATTACATCAAACCACAACGAAAGGTCGTAGTTCTGCAATCTGCTTTCAATGTCTTCTATCCCAAAATTACATCAAACCACAACCAGGAAGTTTGATTGCTGATCATAATCAACAATGTCTTCTATCCCAAAATTACATCAAACCACAACTATGTCCTTGTACACATTTTGCCTTGTCATAATGTCTTCTATCCCAAAATTACATCAAACCACAACGAGGTTCTGTTCGTGGAATAGTAGCAAATAATGTCTTCTATCCCAAAATTACATCAAACCACAACTGCGGTGGGGGATAAAATTACTGCACGTAAAATGTCTTCTATCCCAAAATTACATCAAACCACAACATAGGGCTTCGGGTTGGTTGATATTCCTGCATTTCAAGCATAATCACGACCATCAGAATCCGAATCAACCGCTATGAAGTGGTTATGCATCAGCAAAAATAACAATTCTATTCTTTGGGAGGTATACATGTTCAAAATATCTCCAGTTGTTTGGGACCAGGTGCGACTGGTTTTGATTTTGCTCCCCAGAAGTTCACGATCTGCCCATATTGTTTATCCGTCACTTTCAGGATACTCACCTGCCCCTCCTCCGGCACCAGAAATTTGACCCTTTTCATGTGAACCTCCGCGGATTCCTTGCTGGCACAATGCCGGGTATACACTGAATATTGCATCATTACAAAACCATCTTTAAGCAAACGCTTACGAAAATCGGTGGCTGCTTTGCGTTGCTTTTTAGTTACTACAGGTAGATCAAAAAATACGAATAACCACATTATTTTATAAGCATTCAAACGTTCGTGAGACATATCATTTAAATTCCGGTAATTCAAGTTTTCGTTTTTCTCCTTTAAAACAGGCTACAAGTGATGCTGTAGTGGAAGAAATGGCAACCATTAATGGTCGTTTTAAATCACCTAGCTGCACGTCCATAGTCAATGTGTCAAGCAATTGCTTTTTATCCTCTTTCTCCATACTAAGGCTGTCAGGATTTCGCTCAAATATCTCCATAACCACTTCGTCAACATATGGGCGATAGGGCTCCATCAGGTCATCAGCAAGACAATATGCATTATACTTGCCGTGATGATGAATACCAAAAACCGGAAGCATCCCTGAAGCAGTAATCGCTCTGGCAACCGAAGCCCTGAGGATTGTATAGCCATAATTCAGCAAAAGGTTTGGTGGCTCACCATAACGGTCTCTTATAAAATTCTCTCCAAGTAAATGCTTCCAGTACAGCCGGGCAAATGCACCTTCCACATTAGTTGGGTCACCGCTCTTCACCCTGCTGACATAGCCGGGAACAGGTACTTTTTCAATTTTCCTCTTTTTTAATAGCGCCCCCTGATTACGAACTTTTGAAATCACTACCTGCTTCCAGAGCATTTTCTTCAGGCTTTGGCTTGCATTCACCTGCATACGTACCACTTCCGAATGAATATTATTTCCATCCAAATTTTGGAGCATGGCGGAAGGGTGATGCCTTTGATCACAGAAAAGCAAAGCGGTATTGTTGGCATTACAGGCTTCTATTACACGCAAGGTGAATGTAATTTGCGGATTCTCCAACACCATGAAACCAATATCCTCAATAGGCACAGAGTGCTCCTGGTTTTCCTCTTTTAAATAAACAATCAGTTGTTCATTTTTAAAAGAAAGATGAGAGGGTTTAGTAAAAAAAAGTGTGCGCTTTAGCATTATTTAGCTTCCCTTAATATCCCTTGCATATTGACTTCTACCTTAATTGGATTTTTTTCCTGCCACGCTTTAAAACTTACTATTCGAATCTCAGTATCTTCGTTTTGAATTGAAGATGTCAGGTGATGTCTAAAAGTATAATACATGCTGGAAAGTTTCTGAACTCTGTACAGGTATTGGCTTAATTCAACTGTATTTATTTTATCATCTTTTACCTTATCACTTAACTCTTCAGGCAAACCTATCAAGAACATATCATTTACCTCTAATGTAGTAATTATTTCTTTCCCATTTTCAGGCAATTGATGTTTTGACAGCCCCTGGCTTTCCCGCTCCGAGGCTTCCCAAAGGGTTACTATCTCTTCCTGCAGATTTCCATCATGATCTTTATAAATTAATACATGATGATTGTTCCTCGGGTTTACATACTGATTAAGATTAGAGGTGGGTTTCCATATTTCTGTATTTCCCAAGTTTTCTCTTATCCGTACTTTTTTAATCGGGACTCTTTCTCCTCTCCTGTTTGGTAGCGTATATAGATTTCTGATCTTTTCTTGAAGGTCGTTAACCTGCTCCTCTATTCTTTTCTCTCCTTCTTCATCTTCTTTGCGCTTTTGTGCAAGTAGCTGCTTTATCTCTTTCCTTATTTCCTCCTCTTTTTCCCTGGCAAGTTTTACAATTTCACGGATTCGATCATCTACTATTTTCTTAATCTGGTTATCCTTTAAATCTGAAAGTGACTTCCTTATATGAAAAGACTCTTCTTTTCCATACGGCTTTCTTTTCCCATATACAAATTGTTTATGAAGTTGACCACGCACAGCATACCCTTCACTATGAAGCTTTTTACCATTCTTGGTAATATCCATAGAAATCTTCTTCAGGACAGGATTATCCTTCAGATGCGAGACCAATATACCATCAGCAACTTCTTTCACATCATCCCTGAAGCTATCCCATGGATCAGGAAATGAAGGCTTGTTTACAGAGAAATTTCTATTCCTCTCATCCATCTGAGCGTTATACCTGTTAAGTTCATTTATATACCTATATTCTGTCATGGCAATAGTGACAGCATCAATTGCATGATGCCTGTGATCATCCCTGTTCTTTTTAGGGTCAAATCGTATTTCACCTGTGTTTTTATCCACCCATATTTTTCCTTCAATCAGTTTCTCATCCTTTTCAACCTTGGGTTCTGGATTGTGAATAGCAGTTAATTCAGCCGGTTGAGACTTAATATTAAAGACAGCCCAGTAGCGTCCCGGCTCTTCATCTACTTCAATATTATAATCAGGATCAACTATAGAAGTATATTCACCTTCCTCGTTCACATCTCCTATTATTACAACCTGGTCGCTATTTACTTTAGGTTTTGCAGTCGAAACCGGGGTAAACTCTACATTTTCAAAATCAAGGTCCAGCAAAGCCCAATATTTACCATCATCAAAATCAGTACGGCACTCATAAATATAGGATGAAAATACAAGGTCTTTTACTGTTCCAAATAAACAAATCCCATTTTTATTTTCCGGTCGTTCATTCTTTTTTGGAATCTCGAACTTACTTTTTATTATATTGAATTTTGCAAAATATGTCCCGTCCTCTAATTCATTTGATGCTATTGGCTTCCTTTTTAAACTGTCGTGATTAAATTTTCCGTTTTTAACCTGTCCGCGTAGAACAATTTCATCTTCCCCTGTTTTAGGCCGGTCAAGATATTTCTTCTGCAACCTTACCGGTCCCTCTATACCCACTTTGGCATAATATTTACCATCCGGCAGATCAGGTGCATTCATTTTAAGACTCATTAATTTTGATTCATAAGAGTCCTTCTTCACATATCCGGGAAAACAAATTTCCTCTGCAGCCAGACTGGGTTTTGGATTAATTTGAGGGTAAAGACTCTTTATCTTATTCTCCTGGTCGGTTACTGCCCAATAAGGAATTGATCTTTTTTCATCTACCTGGTAAGAAACTTCCTCAACACCATGAACGGGCTGTAAAATATTGTTCAGCCCCCATAACCTTCTCAGATCTGCTGTAACAGCTCCAGGCATTACCAATACTTCATCACAAATCTCAGAAAGTATTTCCTTGGCCTTTTTACTAATGTATCGATCATCATTGAGTTGCCTGCTAATAAATTCTTCTGTATTCCAGTCTTTTTTCCGTGCAGTAAATTTCTTTGCTTTTGAAAAAGGCAATAAGCTATAAGCTCTTCTTTCAATCTGATCCCATGAATTGGCACCCCAAAGGTTTTTGTCATTGTTCTGTTGATAAAACTGCCAGGGAGTTAAATCTCCTTTGAACTGATTAAATTTTGAGTCACATAATGTTTTATTGGCAAAGCTGTCGTCGAGCGAAACACTCCTGGGGATTATGTGCTCAATTTGCACCTTGTTTTCCTTACCTAACAGATCCGTATAGTTTATGGTGCGGTTGGAATAAGGACAAACAACTTTTCCAGCTTTTTCCTGAATTTCTTCAAATAATAGAACTTTCTGAATATTCTGCCGGGAATGAGCTAAACCGAATTCAGTTAATTTTTCCCTGGCTTTTTCATTTTTCTCTCTGTTCTGGAAAATATTATTTTTTGACTTTTGCCTGGCATTTTTACCTAGTTTTAATTCTCTACCCATTTCAACAGAAATCCTGTCGAATGATTCATATTTTTCAAGCAAAGCATTAACTAATCGCCTTAGTTCATTCATTGTCCGCTGAACAACCGGGTTTCTTAGATTTTCAATTTCAGACAGCTTTTTCTTCTTTGCTTTTTGTTTCACATCCTGACTATGATGATATAACTTTTTAAAGGAAGAATCATTTTCTAAAAATCCTAAATCATTGTTAGGGTCTGAAAGGTATTTTTTAATTTGTTCTATGGCCTCTCCTTCCTTATTATCTCCCCGCAATATTCTTATAATATCTCGCTCGATTTCATCGTGATACTCGCTAAATCTATCCCATCGGGATATATCACCATTTTCCATCCCATAATTAAATGCATTCATGACTCCCCCAAGAACAACGGCATCATTATACATATATCCCTTTTTTAGAAACGGCAAAATATTTTTAACTGCTTTTAGCGAAACACTCCCATAATCTTCTGTTTTTAAGCTTATTTTATCCAAATCATCTTTTGATTTGAGCTTAGCATCAAATTGTGTTGTAATCTTTTCATATAAACGCTCATTATCATCATAAAAATAGAAGTCATGCCATATTTTTTCATAGTTATTTTTCCATATATCTTTTGGGAATAACTTTGATAATTGAGCAATAGTAGGGCATCCAATCACTTTATGATCATCTTCATAATTAAAAGTTTCATAGGTAAGGTTCAACTTCTTCGGTATCTCTGCAAATTTAAAAGTGCTTTTCTTGCTTCTCATAAGTTCAACGATAACATCACGCTGTTCTAAGGGTATTTTCTGACCTGAACCAAATTGAATAGTATTTACAAACTGCCAAGCACGAAATTCTTCATAATCCGGATGAGATGCCGGGACAGGAGTTTTATTGTTTTCAAACCTACATTTACCTAATAATTTCTTTTGCGAACGCAAAGGTCTTTGAAAGAACAGGACACTATCTTTATTATCAAATTTCACATCTCCGTTATCCAAAGAAATACTCCCTCCGAGATGATCATGAAGTGGAATTTTTTGCATGGAAGTAACCTTTGTTAAAGTTTTGGTTGAGCCATTATTGTTCAGGAACACCTCTTCGACGAAAACACTATCCCGGTGCTTTTTCAGATATTCGATCCTATGTTGATTTCTGTTACGATCTTTCCCTCCATTTAGAAAAACGGTTTTCTTTTTATCAATATAAACATCCGCCAATCCGAGCTGCCTTGCCTGCCGTTGCCATATTTTCTCAAATTCAGCTACATACATATCACGCAGAGTATATCTTCCCCTGATTCTTTTGTCATTTCCCTCTTCATCCCGAACATCTTTATAAGGTTCACCTTCTTTTGGCTCTATGTTTCTAAGGTACTGGCCTAATGTACGGTTTCCAAGTTCCTCCCTGGTTTTATCAATTCCAACCATAGCATCATTCCCTTTATATATAGCTCCGGTATCCTTGCTTTCCTTTCTACTGCTAAGGAAACCCCGCCTTTGAATCATATGATATAAAATTCTTCCAAATTCCATGCGGGTGATATTCTCCTCCAATGCTCTGCTTCTGATTTCATATGGATTTAGCTTGAACCATTCCTTGATCTTTTCTGATTCAGGAAAACCTCTGCCTGCAGTCTTCTCATCTTTTTTCCAGTGTTTCCATTGACCTAATTCTTCGTGAGTAAGCGGACACATCCCCTGATCGATGAGCAATTCAAGTAGTTTAATTTTTCGTATTTTTTTTCTAGCAACTTGTCTTCTTGTTTGTCTGAATTCTCTTCTTTCTGCATTTTTCGACTGTTCTCTTTCTCCATCACCTAAATTTACTACACCTTCTGGAAAAATTCTTACTCCGGCATCAGATATTTGTTGATTTTCTTTATCCACAACAGCCCATCCTATGCTGTTGGTGCCTAGATCAAGTCCTAAAATTTGTGCCATAAAACTTTGTTTTATAATGTTTTTACATTTGACATTATAAAATTAAGATTTTTTTTGCATTGTAACAAAGATTTATTTATATTTGTCATAATTACATCTTATCACAATAAGGCTATATGCCGTAGGATGAAATCCTTTACTCCCGCTTCGGTGGGAGTTTCTTTTTTAACTCAAAATTAAAACTCATATTTTTATCTTACGCCTTATCCATATCGTAACTCCTTTGTATTTACTTGATTTAATACCTGACACAAAAAACTCAAGGATTAAGTATTCTTAAACCCTTGAGTCGGTTACATAACATTTTCCCCTTCCCACTACTCAAAGAAGTATTCCTCCAGCGTCCAGGAGGCGAAGGTGATGAGTTCGTTATCGTTGATGGCTGAATTGTTTATTTCCTTGACTGCGCGGGCAATATTGCGGACTTTATCGTTATCGCTGATCTGCATCATCACTGAAGCATTATGTCCGGGCCATACAGCATTATTCAGACGGGGGTCACCTTTGACACTTTTGGCGCGCACTTCATCAAAAACCTGATAGCTTTCCACAGGCTCGTCATCCAATACTTTCATCAGTTCTTCCAGCTTGCTGACATTGCAGGTACAATAAACCATTTTTATCATGAGGCCTCCTCTTTTTGAATTGCTTTATAATGAATTGATGTATAGATTACCGGAATAAGGATCAGTGTGATCAGCGCCGATATGAGTAATCCACCAATAATGGTAATACCGAGCGGCCGCCACATTTCGGAGCCCATACCGGTACTCAGCGCCATGGGTAGCATTCCCAGCACGGTTGTTAAAGTAGTCATCAACACCGGGCGCAACCGGGACCTGCCTCCTTCAAGCACAGCTTCTTTCAGATTGTTCCCGCGCTTGCGTAAAAGATTTGTATAATCCACCAGTACGATGCCGTTGTTCACTACAATTCCCAACAGCATGATAGCACCGATAAAAGTCACTACGCTCAACGTGAGCCCTGTGATCATAAAAGCCCAGATAATGCCTGTGACGGAAAAAGGGATGGCAAAAATAATTACGAAAGGGTCTTTAAACGATTCGAACTGTGAGGCCATCACCATATAAACCAAAACAATCCCGACAATAAACACGAGGTATAGGCTGGAGAAAGATTCCTGTTGCTCACTAACCTGCCCGCTCATTTCAACGGTAATCCCCTGCGGCATGCGGATGTCTTTCAAAATGTCCTCCACCTGCTCAGCAGCGTCTCCCAGTGATGCTCCTCGGGCAAGGTCCATGGTAACCCGGACAATACGCTGTTGCGACTGATGGTTGATCTGCAGTGGTCCGCTGCCTTTTTCGATCTCTGCCACGGCTTTCAGCGGAACGTGCTCGCCGGTCAGGGTTGTGAGCATCAAATCATCCAGTTTGTCGATGTTTTGCCGCTGTTCGGGAGCATAACGCACCATGATCTGATATTCCTTACCACTGGGCTTATTAATACTTCCGGCCTTTGTCCCGTAAATAGCATTCCGCACCTGCGAACCGATCATGGATGTATTCAACCCAAGTGCCGAAGCCCGGTCTTTATCAATCTGCACCTGTAATTCCAGCTTCCCTTTATCGATGGTCGTTTCAAGATTGGTGAGGTAACCTTCCGGCTCCAATTGCTGTCTGATTGTTGCAGCGGTTCTGTTCAGCTTTTCAAAATCATTACCACTCACCTCAATTTCGATGGGTTTGTTATTCCCCAGAATAGCCGAAGAAAGAACACTGCCCCCGGTAATGCGAAAAGATTCCACTTCCGGAATTTTCTCAACCTTCCTGCGTATGACTTCAGCAATCTCTTTTGCAGATCGCTCTCTGTTTCCGGGCAATTCCAGGTGGGCAATGATCGTGGCAATATTTTTCCCTTCGTCAAACCCTACCGAACTTAGTGTTCCGTCTTCCGTTTGTCCGGCTACGGTGAGCTTTGAGGTCATTTCCGGAACCTCGCGGTTAAATATTTTTTCCACCTTTATCGCCACGCGCCGCGTTTCATCCACATTAGTTTCTACTTCGGTTTCTATTACAGCCATGATGTCTCCGGCATCAAATTCAGGGATATAATCGCTGCCTGTATTTCTGCCTCCATATATGGATATCCCAACAATGACAACAGCCAGCGCGATAACAATCACACGGTGATTTAATGCCCATTGCAACGAGTTGTAGTAAATAGCAGTGATTTTCTCAAAAATCTTCTCCGACCATTCAAATAGTTTAGTCCGTTTTCCTGGTCGTTGTTTCGGATTCTTCAACAACCGTGAAGTTAACATTGGTGTTAAAGAAACCGATGCTATCAGTGAAGCAATCAGCGTTATGGATGTCAGAATAGCCAATTGCTTAAACAAAATGCCCACAATTCCCCCGATAAACATCATCGGAAGGAAAACCGAAATGGTAGTAAACGTAGAAGCAGTTATCGCCATTCCCATTTCACCGGTGCCAAAGATAGACGCCTGATCCGGCCGCTCGCCTTCTTCAATATGCCTGGTGATGTTTTCCAGCACCACTATGGCATTGTCCACTACCATTCCAATAGCGATGATCAAAGACATCAGGGAAAATATGTTGATGGTATAATCCGAAATGAACATAAATATGAATGCCACGATCAGTGAAACCGGGATGGTCAGGATGACGATAAGACTACTTCTCCATTCCCTTAAAAACAAAAAGACCACTATCATCACAAACAAGCCGGCAAACAAGATGGTAGAAGTTAGATTGCTTATGGATTGCGTAACAATTTCAGCCGTATTAAACACTTCCACAATTTCAACATCTTCAGGCAATTCACGGTGCAATTGCTTCACTTTATCTCCTGCATTTCTGTATACATCAAGCGTGTTAGCTCCGCTTTGTTTCTGGACAAAGCAAGTCACGGATTGTCTGCCGTCAGCCCTGGCCACTTCATTCTTATCTTTATAACCGTCTTTTATCTCAGCTACATCTTTCAGCCGCACGAGCTGCCCGTTAAAATTTGTTAGTGCGATATTGCGCAGTTGCCCGATATTGGATAATTCGCCGGGTATGCGGACAGCAAAATCACGCTTCCCCGCTTCGATATTACCCCCGGGAATGGTAATGTTTTCTGCTTTCAGGATAGTGCTGATCTCACCTGCATTCAGGTTGTAAGCTTTTATTTTGCGGGGATCCAGTTGCACTTTGATTTCCCTTTCCTGTTGAGAAAGAAGCATCACTGTGCCAACACCTTCTGCTTTACGCAATTCAGGCGCGATGCGGTCGTCGATCAATTTATTTAAAGTGCTTTTATGTTCATCAGCCGTAATTCCGTAGATAACAACAGGGATCATGGAGCTGTTGATCTTATAAATGCGCGGTGTATTTGCATCATCAGGCAGATCCTGCTTCGCAAGCTCCATCATATCACGGACATTATTCGTGGCTTCTGTAATATCGGCACCCCAGTTGAATTGCAGCGTGATAAATGAAACATTTTCCCTGGAATTGGATGTAATCTCTTTCATGCTTTCTGTCCCTGATAGCGATTCTTCCAGTACATCCGTAACTTGCTTTTCCACCTCTCCTGCTGATGCACCAGGATACACTGTTATGACTGAAACGGTCGGTAATTCCAGATCAGGCAATACATCCGATGGCAAAAACCGCATTGATATTACACCGAATATCAAAACAGCCATAAAAGCCATTATGGTTGTTACAGGTCGTTTTACTGTTATCTTTGGTAATTTCATTCTGTCTGTTTGTTTTCAGATGATTATAAAACCGGTTATCCGTTCATCGCTGCCCTGGGTTATTTGTTTTTGACAGTAACCGTTACACCATTTTCAAGTCCTTCTTTTCCGGCTGTGATAACTTCATCTCCGGCTATTAACCCATCAACTGCCACCATATCTTTTTGACTGGCAATTCGCTTTACCGGCTTCCGGTTTACCTTATTATCTTTGACGACAAAGACAAAATCGGTTTCGCTGCCCTGGGGACGAAATAAAGCTTCCAGCGGAACAAAAACCGCTGATTCTTCTTTAGTTATTACTTCTATGCTGGCTGACATACCCGGCAGTATTTTCCTGCTCTTATTTGTTATTTCTGCAATAACTTCACCGGTGCGTGAGTTGGTGGATAGCAGCTCCGGCATTTGAGTGACCGTACCGCTGAATACGGTATCCGGAAACGCAGTGATATGAATTTTCACCTGCTGGCCTGGTTTGATGCGGGGTAAATCTTTTTCGTTCACGCCAAACCTGACCTCTACCGGGTTTATCTTCATGATTTGAACAATTCCGGATGTCATTGAATATCCCGGCTTTAAATTTGGCGAGAAGAAATAATTTTCGCCTTCCCTGACTAAAAAGTCGGTGACCACACCAGATAAAGGAGCGCGGATCTCGGTATTTTTTTTGAGCATTTGCACTTTGGCATTGGAGGCGTCATATTCCGCTTTCACATGATCGAATTTCTGTTGGGTAACACTTCCTTTTTCGAATAATCGTTTCACGCGTTTATAGTCTTTTTCCAGGGCGTTTCGTTCTATCTGCGCCTGGGTAAGCATTTCGCCGGACATAAGTGCCAGCAGTTGTCCTTTTTTCACCTGCTGTCCCTTTGAAACCATTATCTGTTCCACTTTTCCGGGTAAGGTTGCACCCACATTCGCTTCGCGAGAAGCATGAACTGTTCCCGAAGTCATGATTCCGGGAGTATAAGTATGATGCTCTGCCACAGCTGTTTTTACAAAATGTTTTTCCGGCTTGTCCGAAGAATCCTGCGCCGGCTCATTCTGCCGGCACGCTGTCAGCACTGCGATAAATAGTAATAGAAGATATTTTATATTTTTCATAATGATCTGTTTTCTGATGTGTTTAATTGATCCTGCCTTTTTCATTTTATAAATCAAGTTCACCAATGGCTTTCTGCAAAGCCAGCCATGCCAGTTGCAAATCAGTTTTAGCCTGAATTTCACTGGCCTTTGCTTTTTGCCACATCGCTTGTGCTTCCAATACATCGGTAGTTTTTGCAAGACCTTCGTTCAGATTGTTTTTGGTGATTTCCAGATTCTCTTTTGCCTGTTTCAAGGATGTTTGGGTTAACTCTACCTCTTTATAAGCCTCTTGCAGTTTAAATATCTGCTGTTGAACCTGAAGTTGAATTTTTTCTTTTGTTTCTTCCAGTTTTAAATGAGCAATTTCTTTTTCCAGTTTGGCAGCATTTAGCGTGTGAAGTCTGTCACCCCAATGGAAAAGGGGAACCTGACATACCACCCCAACCATCCAGTCATGGCCAAACTGATTTTTAAAATTGTTAAATGGATTCGGATTCAGGAAATAATAATTTGCTGACAAGGCTACATCAGGCATAAAGCGTGACTTTGATAATTCTACTCCGGATTCCGAAATGCTCACCCTTTGCTGTAGCATTTTCACCTCAGGCCTTTTGTTAAGCGCTTTATACCTGAAATCAGCAACATCAATACCGGCATTTACTTCACCAAGTGAATCTTTCAACTGCCAGCTGGTATCCAAAGGCATCCCGGACATTTGGTTGAGTGCCATTTGTGCCAGTTTTAATCCATTTTCCGCTTTTGTAAGCTTCAAACGAACTTCATTACGCCTGACTTTGGCTTTTAATATTTCGTTTGCTGTTATAATTCCTTCCTGACGGAGGTTTTCCAGATCATTGATCAGGCTGTCCACCTGCTTCCGGTAGGCTCTGGCGAGTATAACTTTTTCCTTAACCGAAACAACCTTCCAGTATTTTTTGGCTGTCTCATATAACACTTCAGACTCTTTCAGTTCCGCCTGCATACCGGCAATGCGCTCTCGTGACCCTGCAATCCGGTGCATTTCCCGGACTTTTCCCCCGGCATAAATCGTTTGATTCATAGTTAGCCCGGCAGCGTAAATGTTTTTTTCACCAAATTCCAGATCCTGTTCCGGCAACCATGCATAATTCTTTACCATCAGATTTCCGTCCGGTCCTGTCATTAAAACAGGGTTTCCCTGAGCATCCGTTACCGGAAGATATTGTTCGGGTAAAGTTAGATTTAGCTTTTTGTTTAATCGAAAATATGTCCCCTCAGCACTGAACTCAGGTAGAAACCTGGTGAAAGCAGCTTTGCGCATGCTGGTTGATGCTTCTGCTTTTTTGCGGGCCTGTCTGATCTTGTGATTATGCTCTAAAGCCATACGATGGCATTCCTTTAGTGAAATTTCCTGCTGTGCAAAAAGCCACATACCTGGATGCAGCATAAAACTCAAAATCACGATTATAAAACGGTTTTTTCTATATTTAAAGTTTTTCATAGTTACGTATGAATTAGGCCTGTTTCTTGATCTATGATCTCATTTGATTGATTTGTTATATCGAATTTGTTTTTTAGAACATGCCGGTTTTATGGTCGAAAAAATATAAAAAAAACTATCGCTTTTTAATTCCCCTATACATCAGGGTCAGTAAATCTTCTACCCGGTCTTCCAGTTGATAATCTATTTTATCAATAAAAAGTGGTAACTCCAGCCCTTTTAGGATAGTAACCAAGGCAATAGCTGCAAAATTCGGATCATCAATTTCAAACTCTTCTTTTTCAATTCCCTGCTGAAGAATGCCGGTGATCACCTCCACTTCAAGCGTATCGTATTCCGCTCTGGCTTTCTCAATAAAATTCAAATGTGACAGAAAATCATTCTGCATCGCATCATAAAAGTTTCCAAGTTTCTTAATTCCTCTGATTCGGGTAATGATATATAAACGCAGTTTTTCAAGCGGATCATCTGTGGTTTCGATAGTATCCAGAATCTCTTTTTTCAAAATATTCGCTTCTGTTTTTACAACCGCTTCGAATATTTCTTCTTTGGAATTAAAATAATAATAGATTGAGCTTTTCCCTTTTCTTGCAGCTTGTGCGATCTCCTCCATAGTAGTCTTGCGGAAGCCGAATTTGCTAAAGATTTCCCGGGCCACATCTAAAATATTTTCCTTTATCCTGTCAGCCATAATTAGATTTTTCGACCGTTTTGGTTTTTCGGTACAAAGATATCATAGCATTGATCATTGGTCAAGTCATTAAGGCATATTTCCTAACTCTTTTTTATCCATCAATTAAATGTAAATCAGATATACCGTAGAGGCGCAATGCATTGCGTCTCTACGGTGCGGACGGTCCCCATGTTGCCCCATTCCCCGCGTTGCGACCATTCAAGTATGACTAATTTTCAGATTTCCGTCAATCCCATTTTGCCATCATTAATTTCCAAAAAAATGTTCACGGTTTTTGGTGCAGATGGTGATGAAATAGGTCCCACTACACTTGTAATTCCAATTTTACAACCGGCCCGATGGAATCCGGTATTTATTGCGAAATTTTCCTTCCCATATAAATTAAAGATATTATTGGATTTGCATATCCAAATTAATCAATTGTTAAATGCGGGGTAATCTTATTTCAAAAAAATAAATGGTTTTCTATCACGATCGTAGGCGTTTTGGCTTACCGTCCAGCACGATCACAATCTCGCCTTTAATAGCCTGGCGTTGTTGAAAATCGCCCAGGACTTCCGACAAAGTTCCGCGAACGTGTTCTTCATGTAATTTGGTCAGTTCTCGGCACACGCATACCTGACGCTCAGCTCCGCAGTGCTCCATCAATTGCTCCAGGGTTTTTATCAGGCGGTAAGGTGATTCCAGCAGTATAATTGTTTCTTTTCTTCCGGCTATATCTTGTAGTCTGGTTTTACGACCTTTCTTATGAGGAAGAAATCCCTCCATGTAAAAACGGTCAGTTGCCAATCCGGATGCGGCAAGTGCCGGAATTATGGATGTTGCGCCGGGCAGGCACTCCACCTCAACACCTTTTTCAATAGCTTCGCGCACAATCAAAAAGCCGGGATCAGAAATAGCCGGTGTCCCGGCATCAGTGATCAATGCCAGGATTTTGTCATCTGCTAATTGCTTTGTTAGCTTTTCAACTACCTTATGTTCATTATGTTGATGATAGGCAGTCATTGGTGTTTCTATACTAAAATGCTTAAACAGGATACCACTTACACGTGTATCTTCAGCCAGGATCATGTCTGCAGACTGCAAAACCTCTACAGACCTGTAGGTCATATCCCTGAGGTTACCAATTGGAGTGGGAACCAGAATAAGTTTTCCCTGTTTTTTAGATTTTTTCAACATAATCACGGATTAAACGGAACAAGCCTTCATAGGCTGACAGTGGTAAGCCATCAGGGCGGTCGTCCGGATTGTGATATTCTTTGTATTCATCGCCCAGCGTATATATAAAAAAAGCAGGCACTCCTTTTGCATATAGCGGGTAATGATCGCTATTGGCAGCTTCTCCTCGTTTTTTCACTGCAGCAATATAATTCTTTTCCTCATTGATCTTTTTCAGAAGCTTGAACTGCGGTTTTAGCTTTGCACCGTTTACTACCTTAATCCCTTTGCTGCCACTGCCAATCAAATCAATATTCATAACGAACTTAATCTTCTCCAGGTCCAAAGGTGGATTTTCCGCAAAAAAGCGGGAGCCATGCAGGCCGGCTTCTTCTCCGCTAAAGAACACAAACAACAGCGAATGTTTGGGACGGTTTTGCGAAATAGCAAAATAATCGGCCAGGTTTAAAGCCATAGCTGTGCCACTGGCATTGTCATGAGCGCCGCAGTAGCACGTGTTTTTTCCCATACGTCCAAGATGATCATAATGTGCTGTTACCAGAACAAAACTGTCAGGTTCTTCCCTGCCCTGCAGGTAACCTGTAATGTTTGCCGTTTCATATTGATTAAACAACCGGTTTTCAATATCAAGAATAACTTTACCGGCATCATTCCATGATGTTTTTTTAACATCCAGGACAATATGGTTAACCATCTGCTCACTACCTGTAACACTCCAGGTGAGCTTTTCAACTTTTTTAAGATTGATATATCCTGCGGCGCCAAAAAAATTGACATGCGTTATTTCAGGTAGTCTTTTTCTGAATTTATCACTGAAATCCTCAGGATTTACGGAGAGTAAATAGTTACTAATATCTTGTGATCGCAAAGCCCGTAACTCACCCATATCATTAAGATGTTTTTCCTGTAACTTCAGGATTTGGAAAGTATCCTGTTTTCCGGTAGACCATGTTTTGACCTGAAAATCATACCCCGGTTTCATATTTTTCCCGTCAGCAATCATGGTCATATTCCCAGGAAAAGTGTTGACCGGAAATGAATACTTTTGTTTATAATTTCCTTTCCATGACTGCACACCCAGCTCCTTTAACTGATCAACAAGATAGTCGGCGGCAATACGATCACCATTCATAACATAACCACGTCCATGCATGGTTTCTGATGCAAGTGTATCTATTTGCCGGCGGGCAAAATCCAAATCCTGGCCAAACAAGGGCCAGGTTAAAATACTAATAAATACAAGTAAAAAAATCTTTTTCATAGGTCAGTATTTTTATGAATCAGGTATTTAAATTCATTAGTTAACTTTTGTCTTTTTCCGGGCTTGCTCAGCCCATTAGCTACATAAACCTACGTTCCACAAAATCCAGCAACTGTAATGTTGTTTGTCCTTCGCTGTTCCAATCATAATAATTTTTTAGTTCATCAAAGATAATAGCTGCTTCTTCAAGATTCTGCGCCCGGTTCAAGCGTTTAATTGCATGGTTATAATCATGCATGTTCCCTTTAAATAACTCATTGATAAAAAGGAATTTTTCATTAATACCGATGGCTGTTTTAATATCCGAGACAGGATTTTTCTTCAGTCGCTCTCCCAACGTTCCTTTTTTATCACCCAATCCAATCCGGTCATACAAGGAAGATCGTGTTGAATCCTGCAATTTATCCGCCAGTGTTGATGTTTTTTTATCACTAAACAGGTCTTTTTCGTTTTCTCTTTTTGAATTTTTCTTTTCCTCTTGTTTAGGAACATTTTGATCTTTCCGGCTTGTTTTTTCCTCTGTAATCTCTTTGGCTGTATCGGTTTCTTGTTGCTCCTTTTGCTTTTTTTCGTTCTCTTCCCTGATATCTGATTTGACTTTCTCTTTTCTTTCTACTTTATTTGAATCTGAAGAAACTTCTGATTGCTTTTCAGCCGGCTTCTCTTGTTCTTCGTCAGTTTTGTCATATCTTTTCTGTCTACGGGCCTTTTCTTCTGCCCTGTTATCTTTTTGTTTTGCCAGCTTCTTTTCTGTCTTTTCTGCTTTCGAGCTTTCTTTTTCTTCAAAAGGCTCTTGCTTTCCGTTTTTTCTCAAATCAGTTTCAACATATGATCCCACATGTTCTTCCTGATTTAATTTATCCAGATACATAAAATTCTGATACAGTTGCCGGATATTATCCTGCACCAGGTCTAGTTCTATTTGTGGGATATTCCCTTTCTGCGCATCTATCGTCTGTGTCTGTTCAATTATTGATTCCAATATCCTGATTATTTCTTCTTTGACAATTTCTTTGCTCATAAGTTGGTATATTTTAAATGCAAATGGCTAAATTTGCTTCTTCCTATTTCATAACAAAAGTAAAAAAATGTCAGGGATAACTTATGATTTTTTACAAACAGATAATCAACATTGAAAATTAAGACAGATGTACGTTGAGCGTAATATGGAAGCAGGAGAACGTTCCGGCTGGATAGAGGCAATAGCCGGATCAATGTTTTCCGGTAAAACGGAAGAATTGATTCGTCGTTTGAAAAGAGCTAAAATTGCCGGGCTTCCTGTACAAATATTTAAGCCTGAAATAGATAACCGCTATGATGACATACAGGTTGTCTCTCATGATGAAAATATGATCCAATCTACACCGGTTCATTCCTCATCTCAGATTTTATTGTATGCAGAAGATGCTAAAGTCATTGGTATTGATGAAGCTCAGTTTTTTGATCAGGAATTGCCCAACGTATGCAATCAATTAGCTGCCAAAGGGATAAGGGTAATCATTGCGGGTCTGGATATGGATTTCAGGGGAAAACCATTTGGTCCAATGCCCAAGCTACTGGCTATAGCCGAAGACGTATTCAAAACACATGCTATTTGTGTTAGATGTGGCAACCTGGCACAATACTCTCACAGGAAAACATCCAATGAAAATGTTGTTATGCTTGGCGAAATAGAAACTTACGAACCATTATGCAGGGATTGTTTTCTGAAAGCCAACCAACAGAATTCCTGAGAATTTGATAATTTTGCACTTTTAATAACTTAAATATGAAATTATGAAAACATTGAAAAATAACATGGTCATAATTTGCTTATTGTTTTTCTCCGGTCTTGCTTTTTCACAGGATGCAGGTGAAAAAAATCCGGTTGTAGAGATCAAAACATCCGAAGGGACTATTACTGTAATGTTATACAACGACACGCCAAAGCACCGTGATAATTTTCTAAAGCTGGCAAAAAGCGGCTTCTATGAAGGGCGTATATTTCATCGCGTGATCAACAATTTTATGATCCAGGCCGGTTGGACCAAAGAAGGCGTCGATGACCCGGAATATAAAATTGATGCCGAAATACGAAAAAATCACATCCATAAAAAAGGAGCGCTGGCAGCTGCCCGGCAGGGCGATCAGGTCAACCCGGAGCGCAAATCCAGTGGATGCCAGTTTTATATTGTACAAGGTAGAAAATATAATGAAGCCCAGCTAAAAACCTTTGAATCACGCTTAAATACGAAATTTACCGATAAACAAATAAAAACATACACTACTTTAGGCGGCACACCTCACCTGGATGGTGCATATACTGTATTTGGTGAAGTATTAACTGGCATGGACGTGGTCGATAAAATTGCAGCTGCAAAAACAGCCCGCGGAAATAAACCTGTAGAAGATATTACCATAATCAGCATGAACGTTATAGAAGAATAATATTAATGTGATGAAGGAAAAAATTGAAGCATACAAAAAGGAAATAGCAGATTTCACCGCCGAAAGCCTGGAAGAACTTGAAAATTTCCGTATTAAGTTTTTGAGTAAAAAGGGTCTCATCCCTGCTTTATTTGCAGATTTCAGAAATATCCCCAAAGAAGAAAAAAAAGAAATGGGGCAACAATTGAATGAGCTAAAACAAATGGTGCAGGCCCGGATTGCAGATTTAAAATCGGAACTGGAGACCAAAGAAGAACAGAAAGAAGCCATCCAGGATTTGTCTTTACCTGTCGACTGGCGTGATTTAGGTGCCCGGCACCCGGTTTCGGTAGTAAAGAATGAGATCAATGAAATTTTTAAGCGCTCCGGATTTACGGTAGCTGAGGGCCCTGAAATTGAAGATGATTTTCATAACTTTTCGGCTTTGAATTTTCCACCGGAACATCCGGCTCGTGATATGCAGGATACCTTTTTTGTTGAAAAAGATCCGGATATTGCTTTACGTACCCATACTTCCTCTGTTCAGGTTCGTGTGATGGAAAACAACCAGCCTCCCATTCGCATTATAGCACCGGGACGGGTCTTCAGGAATGAGGCCATATCAGCAAGGGCACATTGCATCTTCCACCAGGTAGAAGGTTTGTATGTTGACAAGGATGTTTCATTTGCTGATATGAAACAAACTCTGATGTATTTTGCCAAAGAAATGTTTGGTGAGAATACTAAAATCAGGCTGCGCCCCAGTTACTTCCCTTTCACTGAGCCTTCCGCCGAAATGGATGTAAGCTGCAATATCTGTGGCGGCAAAGGCTGTAACGTGTGTAAATATACCGGATTCCTCGAAATCATGGGTTGTGGCATGGTTGACCCCAATGTGCTGGAAGCTTGTGGAATTGATAGTGAAATATATTCCGGATTTGCTTTTGGCATGGGTGTGGAGCGAATCGCCATGCTGAAATACCAGGTAAATGACCTCCGATTGTATTTCGAAAACGATATGCGTTTCCTGAAACAGTTTGATAAATCTCTGGATTGATCCAATTGATCACACGTTAAATGCTGCATTTCTATTTAGTAACCTGATTTTACATATTTAATTTTTACCTCAAAAGGCTTGTTAAGTATTTTATAAGCTAACTTTTGTGCATTTTCCTTGTTTAAAAACATCAAAAACTTAACAGTTGGATTAAACGCATCATAACATTTATAGTCTTTATAGTACAAACTATGTTCTTATGAAAAAGAAAAAAAGAATTTCACCTGCGTTTTTTACATTTCTATTGTTGCTGATGTTATCGCCTGCTATCATGCACGGGCAATGTGAAGTTACTGCCTATAGCTACCCTGATACTATTTACGCCGGAGACGAAGTAACGATCAATTCCTACGGCAACTGTGGCTTAATTATGGCCGATGGTTTTGGCAACGGCACGTTATCCTCATGGTTTTCACCCACACAGGTTTCGCCTTTATTTAATAATCCATGCGGTCCGGGGCCTAATGGATCACATGCCTGGATATCAGGAAACAGCAGTTCTCAGGTACGGGCTATTCAAACGACCGGATTGGATTTGAGTAATCCGGGGACAGAAATAAAATGGTATATGCGATATGGCAAAAACGCATCAACCGGAACTTGCAATTCGCTCAGCACAAGCAGCAATGGTGTTCATCTTCAATATAGTACAGACGGTGGAAATACCTGGACTGATTTTCCGGGACCCAACATCACTCCCACCGGAAATTTATCTAACAGTCCTCCTTTCATCACGGATACTATGGGGAGCGGAGGTTTCTGGGCAGGCATACCTATTCAGGACCAAAGCAATAATGGACTTTATTTCTGGAATTCATACAAAAACACCATTCCCACAGCAGCCGCAACAACCAATACTCAAATACGATGGGTACAATTAAACCCCCTAAATGCAAATTCAGAAAGCTGGGGCCTGGATGAAATTGAAATCTACTATTCACCCGGGAATATTTCCGTTAGCTGGTCTACAGGGGATACCTTATTCAGTCCTCCCAAAGTATCCATCCCTCAAACCGCGAATTCAATTTATGACACCTGTTTTACCGTAACGATAACCGATGCTTATAATAATACAGCATCAGATAAATGCTGTGTAACAGTTTTACCATACACATCAATATCGCAGCATTCATCAAATAACCCGATAACGGTATTTCCAAACCCAAATAAAGGTCAATTTACAGTAGAGATGGGTTCTATAACCAAAGAAAAACTTTTTATTCAGATAGTTGATCAATATGGCAGAGCAGTTTATAAAGCCAAAACACCATCAAAAAGACGTTTGAACATCGATCTTTCCGGCAAAGCAAAAGGCATCTACTTTCTCCAAATCAATACTGATTCAAACACATTCCACAAAAAGATTTTACTTCAGTGATAAACACTTTAGCCCGGCAACTCATAATGAATTCCTGCATCCGGACCTAACGGAATACCAAGCAGTATCCAGGCAGCAAGTAAAAGAACCCATATAATAAAGAAAGCAATCGAATACGGAATCATTGTGGCAACAATAGTTCCAATACCGGCTTTGGCATCATATTTTTGCACAAAGGCAATGATCAATGCAAAAAAGCTCATCATGGGTGAAATAATATTTGTTACACTATCCCCTATACGATAAACCATCTGTGATAATTCCGGAGAGTATCCCATAATCATAAACATAGGAATAAATATAGGAGCAAGGATTGCCCATTTTGCCGAAGCACTTCCCATCAACATATTGATACTTGCAGATAATATAACAAACAGGATCATCAGCGGTATAAGGCCAATATCCGCAGACATTAATAATCCGGCGCCTTTCACAGCAATAATGATTCCCAGGTTACTCCACTTAAAGAAAGCCACGAACTGGGCAGCAAAGAATACCAGAACCAGGTATGTTGCCATGGTTTTCATGGACTCGGCTGCGCCCTTCATAACATCAGCATCATTTTTAAACTTGCCGACGATAATCCCATAAACAATTCCCATAGCGCCAGCAAGAATGAATATCATCGCAACAACGCCCTTAATAACCGGAGAACCGAGTATTCCTCCTTCTTCTCCTCTTAAAAAACCATTTTCGGGTAAAACTCCGGCCAGAGTAGCCCCTGTAATAACCAGCAAAGTGATAAAAGCGCCTATCAGCCCTTTTTTCTCCTTTTTAGTAATTTTATCATGGTTTTCATCATGCTCGGAATCGCCGCCGGTATATTTCCCCAGCCTGGGTTCAACAAGCTTTTCAGTAATAAAAGTTCCGGCAAAAGCAATGATAAAAGTAGAAGCCACCATAAAATAATAGTTTGCTGTAGGGTTGACTTCATATACCGGGTCTATGATACGCGCTGCTTCCTGCGATAACCCGGCCAGCAGTGGATCAATGGTGCCCAAAACCAGGTTAGCGCTATATCCTCCCGAAACACCGGCAAAAGCTGCTGCCATTCCGGCAATCGGATGCCGTCCCAGCGCATAAAATATCACTCCTGCTAACGGAACCAGCAATACATACCCAACACTGGAAGCTACATTAGAAAGTATCCCGGCAAATACAATAACAAATGTTATCAGGTGTTTAGGAGATTTTAAAACCAGCACCTTAATTACTGAATTGATCAGACCGCTTTGTTCAGCGATGCCAATTCCCAACATAGCAACCAAAACAATCCCTAAGGGAGCAAATCCGGTAAAGTTGGTTACCATTTCAAGCAATATCCGGTGAATACCGTACTCTGAAAGCAAGTTTACCGGTTTAATGACTTCGTCAGTTGCGGGATGTATGGCTTCCCAACCCATGAAATGGCCAATTGCAGAAAATAATAATGCAGCAAGGGCAAATAAAGCAAACAAGGTAGCAGGATGTGGCAATGCATTTCCGGCGCGCTCTGTCCAATTCAACATACGTTGGAGAAATCCAACCTTCTTTCCGTTTTCACTCATATTAACATAGGTTTCCGTGTTTCATATGTTCAGCAAAAATAATAACATACCAATAGTCCTCATGTTTGAAAGCAAATTTATTTTAATTCAATTAAGTTTGATCAAACTATGGAAAGTTTCATCATATTTGTCTTTCCGTATTCTTCAAGAGGTGTTGAAGCAATATTAATTACTAAGTCATCTTTTTTTGTGATCTTCTTTTTGTGCAGATGCATTAATATATCTTCAATTGTATGATCAGTGGAAATGAATTTGTCATAGTAGAATCCTGTAATTCCCCATACCAGACTTAGCTTGCTCAATAATGAATGATTGTTGGTAAAGATATAAATTTCCGCTTTGGGACGCTGCCCTGCAATTTCAAACGCCGAATATCCGCTGTGAGTCATACCAACAATTGCCGCAGCATCAACCTGTTGGGCCATTTCACAAGCATTATAGATAACAGAATCCGATATAAAACGCTCATGGCCATTTGATTCGGGAGGGAAATGCTTATAATAAATATCTTCATGTTTTTCAACATGTGCAATTATTTTCTTCATCACCTGAACAACTCTAACGGGATTATGTCCGACAGAAGTTTCCCCACTAAGCATCAAAGCATCTGATCCGTCCAAAACCGAATTGGCAACATCATTGACTTCTGCACGTGTTGGCGAAAAATTATTGATCATTCCTTCCATCATTTGAGTGGCTATAATAGTTGGTTTGCTTCTTGTCATGCATTTCCGGACTATTTGTTTTTGTATTAAGGGAACTTCTTCCAATGGAATTTCAATTCCCAGATCTCCGCGCGCGATCATTAAAGCATCCGCTGTGTCTATGATATTGTCAAGATCATCCAGTGCCTCCGGTTTTTCAATTTTTGCAACGATCAGGGGTGCTTTGCGATTGATCTTTTTGGAAATATGATGTTTCAGCTCGATAATGTCTGAAGCAGACCGAACAAAAGATAGTGCAATCCACTGAACACGTTGTGATGTTATAAAATCCAGGTCTTCCATATCTTTTTCCGTCAAAGCAGGCAACCCGATGCGTGTGTTCGGGAGATTAATTCCTTTGCGTGGAAAAAGCTTCCCTCCGTATA
This sequence comes from Bacteroidales bacterium, assembly GCA_021740245.1. Classification (GTDB taxonomy): domain Bacteria; phylum Bacteroidota; class Bacteroidia; order Bacteroidales; family PWNQ01; genus PWNQ01. Next base: position 25,101 of record JAIPAE010000016.1, read on the forward strand.
ATACCCTGGCTTTTACCAGTTCTTTTTCTTTTGAAATTACTTCCAGCACAATCCGTCCATCATCAATCTGAATTCGCTCTTCCGATCTGACATCTTGCGAAAACCCGTTATAATCCACAGGGATATGGCTTCCCTCCTGTTCCGTTTTTCCGCATTCCAAAATGACAGTATCTCCCTCTTCAAGGTTAATAAAAGATTCCGTAAGTTTACCAATTCGTATTTTCGGGCCCTGCAGATCAGCCATAATTGCAGCATGACGTTCATGTTTCCGGTTTAATTGGTGAATAGTTTTAATCGTTTTTTCATGATCAGTATGCGTGCCATGTGAAAAATTTATACGGAATACATTAACTCCTTCGAGCATAAATCGCTCAAGTGTATAATAGTCTGAAGAAGCCGGGCCTATTGTAGTTATAATTTTTGTCTTCATAATAATGATTCAACATTTATCTCACATCAATTATTAAATTTAGGTTTTATCTTTTAAGTATTTCTCCTTTTCCCTTTTTGTCTCCTCTAAAATCATTAATTCCAACATTTCCAACACTTCAGGTATAAGATTGAATTTCTCCTGCGGCATTATTTGTGCATAGATCGTATTGGGTATTTGCCGGATTTTTACCAGTATCTTTTGCATATCTATTATCTGATAATTTCCTCTGACGATAAGCAAATAATCCACATTTTGTGTTTTGGGGATCAGGTTCCCTTCGGGATGTTTGTTGTTGACTAAGTACCAGTCAACATGCAAATCAGTTTGATGATGTCGGTAAACACTGTAGTTGGTAGTTGTTTTATTTTTATGTTTACACTCAAGATCGGAACGTCTGGAAAATTCAAACTTCAGGAATTTATTTATAAAATAGGCCATCCGGTAGTCCTTGTTGGTCGAATTAATGATAACAATAAGTTCTTCCGGTTCACAAGACTCTTCATCCAGCTTAAGTATTTTCTTTTTTGCCATATCAACCTTTGATTAAAGAATCAGGATTTGCAGGCTAAATATACGAAAATGATAGTGTAAAATAATTGTGAAAGGAAATAAATTTCATTAAACATCAATCGTCTTGACCATCAATACCTAATGTGGCATACGTTTTTTCGGCTGATAGTTTTTCCGCGCCTTTAATGGAAAAGTCACATCCTTCTTCATAGGCTACGCCATCAATGAAAATTTTAACGACATACTGCTTTTCCGTTCCCTGACCGAGTTCTTTAATCACTTTAAAATCTATTTCTTTTCTTTCTTTTTGTGCCCACTCAATCAGTTTACTTTTAAAGTTAATATCTTTTTTTAACAATTCTTCCAGATCGATGTGAACTTTAATAATATAGTCGACCAGGACTCGGTATGTAAATTCGTAGCCTTTATCCAGATGCATAGCACCCACAAAAGCTTCAAAAGCATCTCCAAGTATTGATCGTGCATTCGATTGCTTGTCGGAAGAGGAAGCGATCAATTTATCCAGGCCAAGCTTTAATGAAAGTTGATTTAGTTGAATACGACTAACAATTTTAGACCGTGTTTCGGTGAGAAAACCTTCATCTTTAAAAGGATACTTTTTAAACAAAAAATCAGCAACAACACTTCCCAGAATAGCATCGCCCAAAAATTCCAGTCGTTCATTGCTATCTTTAACGCCTTCTTTTATTTCTTCGGCGACTGACTTGTGTGTGAGGGCCAGTTTATACAAAAAAATATTCCCGGGATAAAACCCAAAAATATTTTTTATGGATTCATATAAATCTTTATCTTCTGAGAAGTGTGCTTTTACGGGCTTAAATACACTCAAGTCTTACTCATTAAATTTCTTAAATATTAAAGTAGCATTATGGCCGCCAAAGCCAAATGTGTTTGATAATCCGTAATTAATCTTTCTACTTTTCGCTTCATGTGGTGTCAAATCGAGAGTATCGTCAATTTCAGGGTCCTGATTATCCAGATTAATTGTTGGAGGTACAATATCATTATCCAGTGCCATAATTGTAGCAATTGCTTCAATAGCTCCTGCAGCACCCAACAGGTGTCCGGTCATTGATTTGGTAGAATTAATGCTGATTTTAGGCGCATGTTTTCCAAACAATTCAATTATAGCTTTAGGCTCTGATAAGTCTCCCAAAGGTGTTGAGGTCCCGTGTGTATTGATATGGTCAATATTCTCAGGCTTGATACCGGCGTCATCCAGTGCAGCTTTCATTGCTCTGACAGCGCCTTCACCTTCGGGATGCGGGGATGTCATATGATTAGCATCACCTGACATTCCTGCACCTACTACTTCAGCAAAGATAGTAGCTCCACGTTTTCTGGCATGTTCCAGTTCTTCAAAAATTACGGCAGCTCCACCTTCACCCAACACAAAACCATCCCGATCCTTATCAAATGGGCGGGAACCTTTTTTGGGTTCCTCATTACGGGTGGAAATAGCATGCATGGCATTAAAGCCGCCAATTCCTGCTTCATTGATTGCAGCTTCCGATCCTCCGGTAACAAAAGCATCTGCTTTACCTAACCGTATAAGGTTGAAAGCATCTGACAGCGAATGTGCAGATGAGGCACATGCAGATACGGTGGAGTAATTCGGCCCTTTAAGCCCATGTTTTATGGAAATATGGCCTGCTGCAATGTCAGCAATCATTTTTGGAATGAAGAACGGACTAAACCGTGGGGTTCCATCTCCAGTAGCATATGTCGACACTTCCTTGATAAAAGTTTCCAATCCTCCTATCCCGGAGCCCCAAATAACACCAATACGATCAAGGTCCAATGAATTCATATCCATTCCTGAGTGTTGAATAGCCTCATTAGCGCTAATCAGTGCAAATTGCGAATAGAGGTCTAATTTTCTGACCTCTTTACGATCAAAATAATTCTTTGGATCGTAATCTTTTACTTCGCATGCAAATTGTGTCTTGAACTGGCTGGCGTTGAAACGTGTAATTGGAGCCGCACCACTTTCTCCGGAGTGAATCCCTTTCCAGGTTTCTTCCAGGTTATGACCCAGGGGGGAAATTGTGCCTATTCCTGTGACAACTACGCGCTTTAATTCCATTGATTTGTTCTCAGTTGCTTATTTTGAATTGTTTTCGATGTAGGAAATAGCTTCTCCTACCGTACCAATTTTTTCCGCCTGATCATCTGGAATGGCAATGTTAAATTCTTTCTCAAATTCCATGATCAACTCAACGGTGTCAAGTGAATCTGCTCCCAGGTCATTGGTAAAACTGGCTTCAGGGGTTACTTCGCTTTCATCAACACCAAGTTTGTCGACGATAATAGCGTTTACTCTTGTTGCAATATCAGACATTGTCTTAAACTTTTTGGTTAAACAAGTGTGCAAAGAAATAAATTAAAAGCTTTAAAAACAAGAAAAAATTTGCTTCTTTTAGCACTTTTCTTTATTCCTTCTGATTATGTGCGATTTATGCTTGTAAGAAAAACTATTTCTTTCGCATTTTGCTACTCAAAGATAATAATTATACCTCTCTGCTGCAAGAATTTATTCTTGTAATACCAAATGTATCGTCCGGCAGTATCTTTAAGTGTGTATTTCTTTTTCGTGAATCGACTTATTTCTTCTATTTTTGGACAAAAAATAAATATGGTCAGAATAGCTATTTTTGCTTCCGGTAATGGCTCTAATGCTGAAAATATCATCAATTATTTTAAGGATAGCAGCGCTATAAAGTGCGAGCTTATCATTTCCAATAAAGAAAATGCATATGTTTTGGAAAGGGCTTCAAAGCATAAAATCTCCGCCAGGCATGTTTCCGGAAAAGAGTTCCGGGAAAATCCAAAAAAGGTATCTGATTTATTAGTACAACATAACATTGATTTCATTGTCCTTGCCGGCTTTATGTTACTTCTGCCGGAAAAGATCATCCGGAATTACCCGGACAGGATTGTCAATATTCATCCGGCGCTGTTACCTTCCTATGGAGGAAAGGGGATGTATGGTATGAATGTTCACCGGGCCGTTATCAATGCAGGTGAGACACAAAGCGGTATCAGCATCCATTATGTCAATGAAAAATATGATGAGGGGCGAATTATCTTTCAGGCTGCTTGCCCTGTAGATAAAAATGATACTCCTGATACATTAGCAGAAAAAATTCATCATTTGGAATATAAACACTATCCTGCTGTCATCGAACAAATCATACATGAAAACATCTTGAAATAATTCATAAACCACAGCATATCAGCAGGGGATCAGGGGAAAACCTGATATCTATTGATTTTTAATCAGGGCTTTAACCGGTTCAAGCCCTTCTGTTGTTCCATGCTGAATGGCTTTCAGGACAGCTCCGCCTCCGGTAAAAATATAATATTTAGGATGATCCAGTGCCATGATATATAATCCTGGAAGTAATCTCTTTAATTCCTGCATCGTATCACCACCGCCGTATAACTTCGATGCTTCCTGGTTTTCATCAATTAAATTATCCAGGGCTATGGTTCCCTCATTAAAATAAGGTGTATAGCCCATAACAGCATTAACAAAAATCGTTTTGGCGCTGTGAAAAACCTCAGCTACTTTTTCTTCTTTAAATGAGCTTGCTGCTACATCCAACACATAATTCAGATTATCACCTTCTTTAAAATCAGATATATCAATATTTCTATATTTGCCTTCCAGTTTATCTTCCATAGTATCCGATTCAATGATATGGGGTAGTTCGATCAGTTTTCCGTCGTGTTTTTCGGCGTAATCTGCAAACTTTTTGGCCAGCTTTAGGTCTTCATCACTCACCCCTTTTATTTTAATGTCATATTTAGCTGATAGATAAGCATTATAAATCATACCTCCCAGGATCAGATAATCTGCTTGTTCCATCAAAGCATATAGCGGTTGGATTTTAGTATCAAACTTTGCTCCTGCCACAACAGCAACTAAAGGTTTATCCGCTTTATATATCCGGTTCAGGTTTTTAATTTCTTTTTGCATTAGATATCCTGCATAGCTTGGTAAATATTTTGATACACCAACGGTTGATGCATGAGGCTGCCAGGAGCCGAATGCATCATTGACAAAGATATCAGCAAGACCTGCTAATTGATAAGCAAAGCGATCAGCAACTTCTTCTTTACTTTCCTCTCCGAAAAACCACCGTGTATTTGGCATGTATACGCCGTCTATTTTGCTTTCCCTTAGGTCTCTGATAAGGTGATTTACGGATGTTTCCACGCCCGGATATCCTTTTTGGGGATGACTTTCGAATTCGGGAATCTTTAATGTTATATGCAATTTATTCTCCAGATAATCTACTATGGGCTGAACAGAAGTATCGTCACTGATCTCTATAGTACCTTCTTTTTTATTGCGTGGCCTGCCAACATGAGTCATCAGTATTATTTTCCCACCTTTGGCATTAATATGATATAGGGTTCCTATAGTAGCATCTATCCGGTAAGGATCATGGATGAATCCTTTTTTAACAACATTATGGTCAACTCTGACCAGAACAATTTTCCCGTCCAGGTCAGCATCTTGTATCAGAGGTAATTTCATCGCTTTATTGGTTTTTAGTTATTTACTTTGTTCAGCAATTTTTTTCATTATTTGTTCAGTCTGTTCTTCATAGCCGGGTTTACTTAGCAAAGCAAACATATTGTTTTTATATGCTTCAACACCGGGTTGATCAAAAGGATTAACACCTAATAAATATCCGCTCAAAGCACATGCATATTCAAAGAAAAAAATCAACTGCCCTAAATAATATTCGTTAATTTCAGGAATGCTCAGTTGAATCACAGGTATTCCTCCGTCTACATGAGCAAGAATAGTTCCGGTCTCCGCTTTATGATTAATAGAGTGAATATTTTTACCGGCCAGATAATTTAATTTATCCAGATTATGACCGTCATCCGGGACCTGCATCTTTCGTTTTGGATTATCTACATGTACCACTGTTTCAAACAGAATTCGCTCTCCATCCTGGATATATTGACCCAGTGAATGCAAATCTGTAGTAAAGGATACGGATGCAGGAAAAATCCCTTTACCTTCTTTGCCTTCGCTTTCGCCATAAAGCTGTTTCCACCACTCTGTGAAATACTGGAGCTGTGGTTCAAATGCCACCATAATTTCCGTTGATTTCTTTTTATGATAAAGTGCATTTCTGGCGGCAGCATACATAAATGCCTCATTATCTTCCAGTGTATTGGTCATATTCAGATGCTCCCTCATATCTGCTGCCCCTTTCAGTAGTTCTTCAATATTAGCTCCTCCCATGGCAAGAGGTAACAGACCGACAGGCGTTAGCACCGAATATCGTCCTCCAACATCGTCAGGGACAACATAAGAACTATACCCTTCCTGTTTGGTTAACTGTCGCAAAGCACCTTTTTCCTTATCTGTAATAGCAATAATCCGTTTCCGGGCATTTGTCTTTCCATATTTTTGTTCCAGGTGATCTCTGAGCAACCGAAAAGCAATAGCAGGCTCTGTTGTTGTTCCTGACTTTGATATGACTGTAAGGGCGTAATCTTTCTGATCAAGGACTTCCATCAAATCAACCAGATAATCTTCAGAAATATTATTCCCTGCATAAAGAATAACCGGCTTTTTTTCCGGTATTAGCTGGTCAAAGCTGTGTTTTAAAGCTTCATTCACAGCTCTGGCCCCTAAATAAGAGCCTCCGATACCAATTACAACAAACACATCTATATCCGGAGCAAGCCGTCTTACATCATCTTTAACAGTTGTGATTATTTCATCTTTCACACTAACAGGAAGGTTTATCCATCCCAAAAATTCACTCCCAACTCCGGTTTTCTTCTGTAATGCTTGCTGGTAATTTGCAAGGTCTTGTTCATAAGCTTTTAAGTCTTCTGCTTTTACAAAATCTAATATTTGGCTAACATTAATATTCATACTTATTTCGTTATGAGTTTTAAAGGGTGAAGATATGATATTTTTGACGTTAAACCAAAATCATATGAAACGAAAAAAGGATAGCCACCGCTATCCTTTACACACATGAAAACAACATAAAAAAACTTACTTGATCTATGTTTATCAAAAAGAGAAAAATTCTTACTGCAAATATACATACAAAGCATTATTCACCTCTGTTAAAGGAGCATAACAAAAGTTAAAATAAGTTAAAGGTCTGAAAAATATTCACACTTAATTTACATTTGCATATTATGAATCATTACTGTCCGGTAAAAATAAAAAAAAATATTCAGATATTCGTAACTATCTGAAAAATAGCTAATACTTCGTTAAAATATTTTTATTTTCAAAAGTAAGCCCCCTGTGTCAGAATAATGAAGGTTGCATGAGC
>JAIPAE010000017.1 GCA_021740245.1 Bacteroidales bacterium
GACTTTTTCCACTAAAATCATAAAACAGCATCTCTTTGTTTTTTCCATTACTAAACAACATTTTATCAATATGGGCATGATAAGAAATGTAGTTTTTCCCTCGGGCAACAGAGTCAACTTGTGTATGCTTATTAAAACTAACATTCAATACACTATCAAATGATTGCCTCCAATATGATCTTATAGTTGGAACAAAGTTGACTTTTCTGTTTAATATCTGAGCAGGATAAAATTCAATATTACTCAAATTAGCATTTTTTTGAAATCTTATGGACGATAGCTTAATGTCTTTTAAATTATCTATCTTCTGAATACCAATATAATAGTTATTTAATCTACATGATGCATAATAATCAGACTTTCTATAATCTTTCACTGAAATTGTATCTAAAGCATTGTGATATTTCTCTTTAAAAAGAAATTGATATTCATCACTATTTCCAAATTCTACACTATACCCTGTTACCACTGTAAAAATGGACGAGCCAATGATGTAGGCTACAAAAAGACCAACCAATATCAGTGTTATTTTTTTTAATCTTTTATTCATATACTAAAACTTTTATTTAGGGAACTACAACAGGGAACACATAACGCTTTGTATATATAAGTGCGCCAGTTGTTAAAGCTGCATTTACAATAACCTTTCCAGTATTTAATGCCTGTTGCGGATTCATGCGCATCTCCCTGTTCAGCTTTACATTTACCATCACCTACAGGATCCCAATCCAACATTCCAGTTGGATCTAATCTATTCATTGGATTCCACCGGATATAATTATACGGACTTAAGCTTGGTCTGAAGTCACTCATCGGATCCACACTCAGCCAAACTGACACCTCCGAGTCATAGTACTGAGCCCCGAAGTAATGATACCCGGTATTCTTATCCTTTTCTTTGGCGGATAAGGTGTAGCGGGTTTGCCAGTCGATGCGTTGGGAGATGAAGTCTTCGCCGGCGTTGCACATTGCGCTGCTGCACAGTTTAGCGTGATTATATATGACTGAGGAACCGAACATCAGGATAAAATTAATAATATTTCTGCTTAGCGGCAATATTAGGCGAAAACTTTTTTGCCGGGATGGTTCTTTCCGGATCTGCTCCAAAAAAATCCTTCGACAATATCTTTGAGAGAGAGACAGGGAAAAATGGAAAAAACCTAGCAGGAAGGAGTAATCAGAGCGAGAATAGCTAAATCAGGCCACTGTTAATACCGCTCCAGCCATTTTGATAAAAACACATCATAAACTCTATAATTTCCGTACTCTTTGTATATCATTTCCTTATCTGATAATGATTTTAGAGCCGCATTGACAGAACTGGCCTGTGTGAAATCATACCGCTTTATAAAATCCGAAGAATTGGGACTGGAGACTTTGCCCTCTTTAGCAATGGCTTTCAATAAATTAAATTGCATGGATGTTAATATGTTTCGATAATTGAAAAATACATACTCTTTTTCTTGTAAGATATTGTCCATCAATTCTTCAACATCATCCCGTTTTATTTGTGTGCTCCTTATTTCGTATAGTTTGTTAAAGAAATATTGCACATAAAACGTGTGTACATCCAATTGCTTTATCGTTTCTTTAATTAAAGATAAACTCATTTTTTTATTTCCAGACTTCAGTTTTTTCTGAATAAACTCAGCGTATTCATCAACATCCAGCCTTTCAAGATATACCATTTCGGAACTTTGATAAAAAGGCCGGCCATAGTCGTTAAACATACTAATCAGTACATGTTTCCCACTCCCCGAAAAAATAAAACTGTCTTTATGTTGATGCTGTATGTGGGTGCGCAAAACAGCTTCCACATTTGTTTCCGGATAGCTTGTTATTTGCTGGAATTCATCAAAAGCAATGAGATATTTTTCCTTTTGCTCAGCCAGATACTGAAATATACTCTCCAGCGATCGTTCATTTTCTTCAGCTGTTTTATAGCCAAACTCCAAAGCAGGAGTACCGTCTTTATCATTAATCGTGATACTGGCTCTCAACCCTGATAACATCCCGGACAATTTTTTAAACCAATTCTCATTCTGTTGTTCATCCTGCAGGATTTTATTGCTAAATGCTTTCACAAATTCAGACAGGCTCTGTGTTTTTAATAAATCAATATACAGCAATCTGATGTTTTTCTTATTCTCTGACCGGAAATGATAAAAAAGATGTTTGATCAAACCGGTCTTGCCCATTCTTCGGATGGAAAGCAATATGATGTTCCTGTTGCTTTCGAAGGCCTTGATTAATGTTTGTAATTCCTTTTGCCTGTCGCAAAAATAGGCCGGTGAATAATAATCTAAAATAGGAAAAGGGTTATTGATTTCCATAATTACACATTTTGCGTTACACATAATACGTTATAAATATAAAGTATTTTATGCATAATGCAAGGGAAAAATAATAGACTCGGTTAGCGCAGAGGAATAACTGCCGGCACTTAGTGAAAATACGCATTAAAACATCTTTTAAAAAACAAATATTTTCAAAAATAAAAAAATAAGGGCTGTTTCTTGTTCCGGAAATAAACGCAATAATAGAGCGGAGTAAGTTTAAGCCCCGGCCATTTTCTAGTGCTACTTATGGCAACTGCAAAAGCCTTGGGTTAACACTCTTATTCTATTTGCCTGGCCCTGGATTTTTATTAACGAAACTACTAATGGATTACTGATTTATATTGAGAATTATGTCAGACTTATTAGGTGGCCAATTCAGTTCCCCCGTATAAAATGAAGGGGTAACCATAGTACCATCAAAATTAATTTTAGATATATGAAAAGTCCTCAATAGCCTATATATTTGTATTTCTAATCATAATCCAAAAAAGATTTGTTATGCACATATTTATGACGATAATTAACATTTGTGTTTCATTATGAGCAATTTAAATTCATCATTAGAGTTCAGGAGAAGTATTTATAATGTAGTTATGGCCATTGGGCTTTTCTTTCTACTATATATACTTTTGCTTGCTCTGTCCACAGGCCTTCTAATATTAAACGGATATCTAAGTTATATACTTCTCTCTTCCGGATTAGGCATTCTTTCTATATTGGCAGCCGGTGGATTAATTGCCATGGGGCTGATGTTCTTCCTGTTTTTGGTCAAATTCATATTTGCCAGACATAAAGATGAAAATCCATACAGAATGCAGATTCTTGAGGATGAAGCGCCTGAATTATTTAAATTATTAACTGAAATTTCCGTCTCTTCAGGCGTAAAACCACCAGGTAAAGTCTTCTTAAGACCTGACGTCAACGCAAGTGTTTTCTACAACTCAAGCTTCTGGAGCTTGTTTTTTCCGGTAAAAAAGAACATTGATATTGGATTGGGACTGATCAATTCTGTTAGCTATGAAGAATTAAAGGCAATTCTGGCTCATGAATTTGGTCATTTTTCACAAAAAAGTATGCGTTTGAATAGCTATGTTTTCACTGTCAATAAAGTTATATATAATCTTGTTTATTCTAATGATAGATGGGATCGTATAATTGACGAATGGTCTGATGCCGGCGGATTTTTTGGTTTTTTTGGCTTAATCACCTACAAACTGGCCGACATAATTAGAATGATACTTCGAAAAGCATATAACTTGATCAATATACAGTACTTGAACTTATCACGGGAAATGGAGTTTCATGCTGATCAAGTTGCAATAGAAATTACCGGTGGCGATAAAATGATTTCTGCACTCAGAAGGACGGAGTTTTGCGATATTGCTTTTGATCAAACTTTTAATGCTTTACAGGACCTGGCTGTTGAAGGACAAGCTTCTGAAAATCTTTATTTAAATCACCGTTATGAAATAAAAACACTGGGAAACCATTTTAATTTGTCATTTAATGGCGATTTACCAATAATAACGAACAAAGACCTTGATATTAACACAGTTAAGCCCCGGGTGATATTTACGGACCAATGGGCATCACACCCTTCAAGAGAAGAAAGAGAAAAAAGGATTAATACCCTGGGTTTTAAATCAAATCACCATGAAAAAAACAGCTGGAGTATTTTTAAAAACCCCATAAATATTCAAATACAAATGACATCAAATGTATACCGGCTTGACTTCCCAAATTTTGAAGAATGCCAGTTGATTGATAATGAAAAATATCAAGCATACAGAAATGAAAAACAGAGCAGGAATAAAATCAATGATGTTTTTAATGGATTCTATGATAACCGGTATCTCTTTCCGGTCAATACAAAGTTGGCCAATGATCATTCTAATTTTTCAGAATTTAATCCTTATTACATGAAAACAATATATACGTCTGAAAACAAATTAAAATTTGAAAAATATTCCTTTGATAATAACGACCTTGCTACGCTTAAACAAATCAAAAACAAAGAAGTAAAGACACGATTTTTTGAGTTTGATCATAAAAAATATCACAGACGAGATATCGATAAAATAATATCAAAACTGGAAAAGGAATTAAACTGCTTGCGTAAAGAATTAGAAAATATCGAAGAAAAGTCATTTTTGTTTAACCTTTTCGTTGCATGTAGCATTTCTGTAGATAAAAAAGAAATATATTTAGATAAATGGAATTCTCTTATGATGTCACAAAGTTTATCAGAGAACAATCAAGACTTTATCAATTCTTTTAATGAAGATTACTATTCCATTCTTGCCAATAAAAACCATTGGCATAATGATGAATTCAGAAATTTTAACCGGGATTTAATACAATTTGAAAAAAATTACATGAATTTTCTTCAGACTACAAATATTAAATTTGATAAAAAGCTAAACAAACAACATTCAGAAATATTGAATGGCTATTTGGGAAATAAATTTTGTTTCTTTAAAATCTCGTCCTTTGATGAGGATAAATTTATCGAGTTCATGAACTTATTAACTGATAACCAAAGTATATTTCATGAAAATTTTATAATCCAACTTAAGGATTTAACCGATTACCAGCTTTACAATTATACTATCTCCAGCAAAGCAGAGGTCCCGGTAAACAAATAACCTAAAAAACAATTAATAGTCATCAACCAGCTCAGATTTTCTTTCCGATAAAAAAGACATAGCCATAATAGCGGCTGTATTTCTTATACATTTCAAATTCGTACCGTTCCCGGCCGATAAATTCCTCTACCGTTTTGTTACCGGCATGTAGTTGTAGAAATTCCCGTTGTGCTTCTTCCTGCGGAGCATAGAAATGCTCATACCAGCAATCTTCCGGCAAAATGAAGCTGGCCACAGGCATAAATCCTGCATCCTGCATTTGCTGTAGTTTGTTGGGAATGGTGTCGATTTCCGGATAAGCATCCAGCCAGAAATCGCGGATTTCCTTGGGTTGCTCGTTAGTGAACCAGCATGCTTCTGTCACCGCAATATAAGCGCCGGGTTTGAGAAACTCCCGCCAATCATTCATTCCACGTTTAAAACCGATGTTGTAGATAGCTCCTTCACTCCAGATCAAATCCAGCTCTTCCTTTTCAAATGGCAGTTCTTCCATGGTGCCGGTTTCGCCCTTTACCTTGTGTTGCAGGTTCAGGCTTTCCGCATTACGATTAAAAAGATGGATAAACTTTGAAAACAGGTCTATCCCGGTTATTTTTCCGGGTACATGTTTTGCCAGGTCCATGGTGGGAGCCCCGGTGCCACAACCCAGGTCAACAATCTTTGAGTTGTTATCCAAATTTTCTACAAAACTCAAAGCTTTATGCGTTTGTTCAGTGCTTCCCGGGCCCTGACGCTTTAGCATTGAAAAATATTCAACGATAATTTCAAGATCGAAATCGTGTATGCTTGCTTGTTCTTTACTCATGATGTTAAATTTTTATGGATTCATGATTCCCCGGTCTAAACGGCAATCATAAAATCAGTGATAAAAATATAAAATAACATTATGCCCGGCATGGAATATGCCCGGCAGAGACAAGAGAATAATCCCGGCTATCGCCCGGAATATTTAACCCACCAGATCCGTATTAAATTCTAACATCCAATTGTTTTACGGCGACTAAGATAGAGATTTTATTGATTGGCCGTCAGCTTTTCCAATCTTATCAAACAAAAAAAGCCGCATCTGTTGATGCGGCTAGATCGATAGATCGAAATAAATGTTTATTCTTTGGTTTCATCCACAAACTGACGTCCGGCCAGCTCTTTGTCGATCATCAGCAGTGCATGCCCTTTACCTTCTGTCATTTCAACACGTTGAAGCAAGTCATCGGCGCTGGCTTCTTCTTCAACCTGCTCCTGGATAAACCATTGCAGCATTTGATTGGTTGCATGATCTTTTTCTTCCACAGCCAGGTTTACCAGATCATAAATAGACTCAGTGACAACACGCTCATGATTAAGTGTTTCTTCAACTACAGTTCTGGTATCAGACCATTCGGTCGGAACTTCTGCAATAGGTTTCAAAAACACACGACCGCCACGGTCGTTCACATAATCAAATATTTTCATCCCGTGCGACACTTCTTCCTGCGCCTGAACACGCATCCAGTTGGCAAAGCCCGGAAGGTTGTTATCTTCAAAATAAGCTGCCATAGACAGATACAGGTATGAAGACCATAATTCTTTATTGATTTGCTCATTAAGAGCATTTTGCATTTTGTTTGTAAGCATAATTTTTATTGATTTATGATTTACTTTGTAAACAAACCTACCCTTTTAATGTTCACTATTAGCCTTTCAGGGCGTCGGCACCACTGGTGATTTCCATTAGTTCGTTTGTAATAGCAGCCTGTCTTGCTTTATTATAAGCCAGTTGCAGCTCACGCAGCAGTTCTTTTGCATTTTCTGTGGCCTGATGCATAGCTGTCATCCTGGCTCCATGCTCTGCTGCATGAGAATCTAAAAGTATCTTATATAACTGGACTTTTAATGTTTTGGGTAACAATTCAAGAAGAATAGTTTCCTGATCGGGTTCATATAAATACTCTGCATCCGTTTTTTGCTCTGCATCCTCCTGCTCTTCATCAGTAGTAACCGGTAAAAACTTTTCGGATTTTAATATTTGTGTAGCAGCATTTTTAAACTGGTTATAAACAATCTCAATCCGGTCATATTCACCCTCTGCAAATTGCTTCATCAACAACCCGGACAACTCTCTTACCGGCTCAAACTCTGGCTTTTCTATCATTTCCTCTTCATGGCCTGCAGTCTGATAACCTTCGCGATTAAAGTACTGGAACACTTTTTTGCCAATAGCATAAATAAAAAGATTACTATTTTCTTTATGACTTTGAAAATCTTCTTCAATCCTGCTTTCGGCTTTTTTAATCACATTAGTATTAAAAGAGCCACATAGACCACGGTTTGAAGAAATGACAACAAGCAATACTTTTTCAACTTCTCTTTCTGTTGTATAGACACTATCCACCTGCTCCTGGTCAACATCACCGGAAATATGCCTCATGATATTATGCAGTTTTTCATCATAAGGCCTCATTTTTTGAATAGCATTCTGAGCTTTTCTCAGTTTTGAGGCAGACACCATTTTCATTGCACTGGTGATCTGTTGCGTATTTTTTACAGATGCTATTCGACTTCTTACTTCTTTAAGATTTGCCATAACAATGAGTTATTATCATGAACCGTAAACACGGCATTAGTCTTTTTCAAAAGGCTCGGCTACTTCTTTTGCTATCGCAGTGAGCTTTTCTTTTATTTCATCAGTTAATTTACCTGTTTTCAATGCATCCAGAATATCGTTCTGGTATTTTTCTTCCAAAAGGTTTAGATAAACTTCTTCAAAATCCCGGATTTTATCCACGGGGATATTCTTCAACAGGTTATTTGTTCCTGCAAAGATAATGGCGATTTGTTTTTCCACTTCCACGGGTGAATATTGGGGTTGTTTAAGGATTTCCACATTTCTGTGTCCTTTATCCAGGACTGCTTTAGTTGCGGCATCCAGGTCGGACCCGAATTTTGCAAAAGCTTCCAGTTCGCGGAAGGATGCCTGGTCGAGTTTAAGCGTTCCAGCAACTTTTTTCATAGCTTTGACCTGAGCATTGCCTCCAACGCGTGATACAGAAATTCCAACATTAATAGCGGGTCGAACACCTGCGTTAAACAAGTCCGATTCGAGGAATATCTGCCCATCGGTAATGGATATCACATTTGTCGGGATGTAGGCAGAAACATCACCAGCTTGGGTTTCGATGATTGGCAGCGCTGTCATTGAGCCACCTCCTTTTACTTTATCTTTAATTGATTCTGGTATATTGTTCATTTTCTGAGCAATAGGATCAGATTCGATAATTTTGGAAGCTCGTTCCAGCAGGCGTGAATGGAGATAAAATACATCACCAGGATAAGCTTCACGGCCTGGCGGGCGGCGCAACAGCAGCGACACCTCCCGGTAGGACACCGCCTGTTTTGAGAGGTCGTCATAGATCAACAAGGCATGACGACCAGTATCCCGAAAAAATTCTCCTATTGAAGCTCCGGCAAAAGGTGCATAAAACTGCATTGCAGCAGGATCAGAAGCTGTTGCCGATACGATGACTGTGTAATCCAGCGCTCCTTTGTCACGCAATGTTTCCACGATCTGAGCTATAGTTGACCCTTTTTGTCCAATTGCCACATAAACACAATATACAGGGTCTCCTTTATCATAAAATTCTTTTTGGTTGATGATCGTATCAATAGCAATAGCCGTTTTTCCGGTTTGGCGGTCACCAATAATAAGCTCGCGCTGGCCCCTGCCAATAGGGATCATAGAGTCTATAGCTTTTATGCCGGTTTGCAGTGGTTCTTTTACAGGCTGGCGAAAGATAACTCCAGGTGCTTTTCGTTCCAATGGTAATTCAAATCGTTCTCCCTCAATCTCTCCACGCCCATCCAAAGGCTCACCAATAGTATTTACTACACGTCCCAACATACCTTCTCCTACATTAATGGATGCGATTTTCCCTGTTCTCTTCACCTTATCACCTTCCATAATATCCCCGGATTCTCCCAGCAATACTGCTCCAACGTTATCTTCTTCCAGGTTCAATACAATTGCTTTTAGCCCCGTTTTCAGAAACTCCAGCATTTCACCCGCTTCAGCATTTTCAATACCATATATCCGGGCAATACCGTCTCCTATCTGTAATACACTGCCTACTTCTTCCAGTTGGTCTTCGTGTTTATAACCGCTTAATTGTTGTCTTAATATCGCTGATACTTCAGCTGGTTTTATTTCTGCCATGATGATCGTTTTTTCTTATGACAATTAAAATTTTCCTTCGTATACGTTTACTTTAAATTCCTTTTCAAGTTCATTGATGCGCTTCTTAATACTCATATCAATTTCGTTATCATCCACTCTCAGCACCAACCCTCCAATTAAATCCTCATTTATGTTTTCAACCAGTTCAATCTCTGCTTTGATCTGTTCCTGCAATGATTCTATGACAATTTTGCGTACATTATCATTGACACTTTGTGCTGTTGAAAGATATGCCGTTTTGATATTCTTGTATTGTTTCAGATAAACAACAAACTGCTCAGCTATTTCAGGAATAAATGTTTCCCGATTTTTCTGCAAGATGATCATCAGGTAAGTCAGGACTGTGTCTCCCACATATTTTTCAAACAAAGCACGTATTACCATCTTTTTCCTTTTGCTGTTCATTAAAGGATTCTTTAATAACAATTGCAGCTCCCGGCTTTGTTTTATCGTATTATTCACCAGATCTATATCTTTCATCACTTCTTCCGTATTGTCCTGTTCCAGAGCAAAGCTGAAGAGCGCTTTAGCATACCGTTTTCCAACCTTTGAAATATTCATATGCAAAATTGATTTTAATGTTACTCTGTTTACCCCGTCATATTATTCGGGGGAAGCCCATGCTATAACACGCCTAAGGCGGGTCATTTTCTTGTGCTTTTAAGGCAAACATGTTCGTTCATATAGCATTTAGTTAAATTTAACCTTCTCAAGTTGTTCCAGGATCAATTCCTGGTGTTTATTTTTATCAGATAATTCTTTTTTGAGGACTTTTTCAGCAATTTCCACAGACAGTTTAGCAATTTCGTTTTTAAGATCGGTTACAGCAGCCATCCGCTCATAATGAATTTGTTCTTTAGCTTCCTCCAATACTTTATCTGCTTCCTGCTTAGCATTTACTTTGGCTTCTTCCACAATACGTTCGCTGGATTTTCTCGCTTCTTTCAGGATACTTTCACGCTCCCGACGGGCTTCTTTCAAGAGTTTTTCATTACCTGCTTTTAGGTTTTTCATTTCTTCCCTTGCCTTTTCGGCTGCATGAAGCGCCTCATCAATAGAGGCTTCACGTCTTTTAAGCGACTTCATGATTGGTCTCCATGCATACCTACCCAGTATAAACAAGACAATCAAGAAAGGCAGGGTCATCCAAATAATTAATCCAAGGCCAGGTGTTACTAGTCCCATAATACTTCGTTTTTTATTTTATCAACACTAAAAATCTCTTTCCCGCAACCAACCGTTACGGGAAAGAGTCTGATCTTTGTTTACAGCACAACAATCAACAGAGAGATAACAATAGCAAAGAAGGAAACACCTTCAATGAGTGCGGCAGAGATGATCATATTGGAACGGATATCACCAGCAGCTTCTGGCTGACGGGCAATAGACTCCAATGCACTTCTACCGATGTTACCAATTCCGATTGCGGCCGCTAAGGCAGCTACTGCAGCGCCAAGACCTGCTCCCATTTGAGCAAAAGGTCCCAGATCTGTTGCTGCTTGTAACATTACATTAAGTAAAGGCATAATAAATAAAACTTATTGGTTTATATTTCAATTAACTAATGTGCTTCTTCGGTTGCCATGCCCAAATATAGTGCTGACAACAAGGTGAATACATAAGCCTGGATAAATGCAACCAGTAGCTCAAGGAAATCTATAAAGACGGTGAAAGCTACTGAAAAAACAGACACACCATATCCTGCTATTGCATTGGATACGCTAAAAATAAAAATCAGGCTGACAAATCCTAAAACGATGATATGCCCGGCAAGAATATTTGCAAACAAACGCACCATCAGCACAAACGGCTTTGTTATCATCCCCAACACTTCAACTATAGGCATTAGTGGAATAGGAAACTTTAACCACCACGGAACACCGGGTGTATTAAAGATATGTTTCCAGTAATGTTTGTTGCCACTAAAGGTTGTTGCTAAAAATGTAAATACTGCCAAAACCATCGTCACTGTGATATTACCGGTAATATTTGCGCCTCCGGGAAAAAACGGCACCAGTCCCAGCAAATTGGCAAAAAGAATGAAGAAAAACATTGTCAATAAAAACGGTAAGAATCGTTCATATTTTTTCTCTCCGATAGATGGTTTAGCTACATCATCGCGGATAAACAAAATTACAGGCTCCAACAAAGACTGCAACCCTTTAGGTGCACTTTCCGGATTTGTTTTGTATCGTTTAGCCACCGATAAAAAAATCAAAACCAACAGGATCGATGTAACAAAAACACCGGCTGCCGTTTTAGTAATGGAAAAATCCAGTGGTTCCGACCTTGATTCATCCACGGCCAATGTTCCAGTCTTCACCGGAACAATATTCTGATCTTCGGTTAATTTAAACCCCTTGTATGAATCATGTCCATGATGAAACCGGGAAGACATAAAGACATGGAGTTTCTCTTTATCCCGGTCGTAAAGAATTACAGGCAAGGGTATTGTGATATGTTTTTCTCCGATCGTGGCAATATGCCATTCATGCATATCTTTCACGTGCTCAAGGATCATTTCACCAGCATTAAAGTCTTCATGTTCAGCATCAATCTCATGCTTTTCGTTTTCATATATGTTCGTTTTCCCTTTCTTTTCACTGGCATTTATTCCTAAACTGAAAATCAGCAGAAAAAAAATCAAAAACACAACATAAACCCTTTTGCCTCTGCTACTTAAACCCATATCTACCATTTGATTTTGAATCAAGTGCCCAAATTTAGTAATTTTTTCAGAGCCTTAAATATTATTTTATTCTCAGCGGCATCATTTTTAACTTTGATATTCCTACAAACCAGAAAATCAGTATTGAATTTAATCTTCTAATGAATCATGCTTATCAATGGTTTTTACAATAGAAACCACTTCAAAGGCTGTAAATAGGAGATATAAAATAAGAAAAGTAATCAGGAAATTCAAAGCATCCTCAGGAAATTCAAAAGAATATACAAACATAACAACGGTCATAACCAATATTTTAATAACAGTACCGAGGATATAGCGGTTATTAAATTGTGCAAACCTATATTTGTTGCCTTTTAAAAGTAGACGGTGCACAAAAATAGTAAGGACATAAAAAAATACTATAATGTAAAACATTACCTGAGATATTAATTCTGCCGGCGCCAACCAGTTATATAATATTGCCAAAACAAATATCCCCGCAGTAAACAAAGTAAGATCGCGCAGAAACGTTCTCATAATTGGATTAGATTTACTCATCATTTCATTTTTTTAAAAATTCTCTTATTGAAATATAAATAGCTGCAACAACGGCAATCATTGACAAAATAACAGTCATCACAGGAAACTTCCAACTCAAAACTTTATCCAGTTCTACACCTCCCCATGCTCCGGCAACAATAATTGCCATCATCTGCAAAGCCATTCCTGAATATTTGGCATAGTTATGCAGACTGGTTTTGTTTTTGTTTCTGGGCTTGTTTTTGTCCATCCGGGTTTTCTCTGTTTTTTACATTTGAAACAGGATCATCCGTCATCTTACAAGCAGCATTGAATACCGCACCCGGCTCTATAGCCAGTTTTTGTGTAAATACATCACCATCCAAACGAGCTGAAGATTTCATGGTTAATAATTCTTTCACAACCAGTTTCCCTTTGATTTTACCGGATATCTCTGCACTTTTACAATTAATTTCTCCTTCAATATATCCACTTTGCCCCAAAATTACTTTTTCTTTTGCATTGATTGTTCCGATGACCTTACCATCGATGCGAAGGCGCCCTATAGACTCCAGGTCTCCACGTATTACTGTTCCCGAATCTAAGATGTTAATTGCACTATTGTCAAGTTCTGTTGTTTTTGCCATTTTATTCCTTCTCATTATATTTAAGTAAAACGCCAAATTTATGATTATTTTTTTATTTAGTCAATTTATTTATCTTACTTGATTCATATGATTAAATTTTATTAATTCGGTGATATTTATCCCGTCAGTGCGGGATGGAACCCCATGCTATAGCCCGCCTAAGGCGGGTCATTTTCTTGTGTCCGCCTCAGGCGGATCATGGAGGTTTCAAATGTATGAATCAGGGCCTGATGAAAACCGGCAGATATGTATAAAACAGACAATTATAAAAAACTAAAACAAATTGAACCAGATAGATACTTATGGTTAAGCTGCTTATTTACTTTTCTTTTAATTATAATCATTAAAAATTAATTACTCAGATAATTTTTCTCGAAAAACCTGATGTACTCTTCCACATTCTTTCGTTTATAAAATCTGGAATAATCATTTACAGATATGATAAAGTGTTTCCCATTGTTATTTTTAAAAAACGGATCAAATGCATTATTAACTTTTATAGAACGATAATATTTCAAACCTTCTTCGGCATCACTAAATCTACTAACGGTCAGCATTTGCCGTGTATTATCGAGATATACACTGTTTACAGACAGGTCTTTTAACCCGTGGTATTCATTATTGAAGTCAGAATAAGCTGCTTTAAGATCATTTACAGATAATCCTTTAACACTGAAAACAGCAATATAAAGCTGCATTGTCTCAGGCTTATAAGTGTAAAATTCTTTATTCGCTGAGCCATCACCTTTTTGCTTTAGCTTGCTGCTGCCAGAATTATCCGGTGTTAAAGCCTGTAATATATTACTTGCTTTTTCAGCGGATTCTGAATTTTTATAATTATTCACTACATATTTTAATGCTTTTACATATGCTGTAGAATCGGACATTTTTCCATTTGCAAAAGCCTTAAGCAGAGCAAGCCTTGAGGCTATTTCTGATTCTCCATACCTTGACATTCCGGTATCAGCCAATGTTACCACCCTGGAATATGATCCCTGTTCATAAACATTCCATGCTTCACTATAAAATTTTTCTGCTTCATTCATATTTTTTGCCTGATCTTGGAAATAATCAGGGTCTTTGATGATTTTAGCATAATCACTTTCAGGGTAATTATTCAGAATCAGTTTTTTATACTCATTTGCTTTTACTGTATCCTCCAATTTATTATAATTCTGATACAAGTGATAATAGGTTCTTAAAGTATATTTTGATTTCGGGTCCTTGTCAATCAGATTTTCATGGCTTTCCACTGCTTTTTCATAATCTCTGAGGTCTTCCTGGTAGATCAACCCCAGGTTAAATAATGCATTCATAATAATGCTGTCGGAGATTGCCTTAGCAGAATCAGTCAATGGTAAATCTTGCAGGTAATAGGCTTTGTCTTTATTTGTTAATTCGCCACCTTCAAGACTGTCTATGATCATCTCATCGGTTTCATATCCTGACCCGTTTCCGAAACTTACCGTAGTTTTATCACTTAACCGCCAGTTATCTTCCAGATTTCGTTCTCCCCATTGTTTTTTAAATTCAGTAAACCCAAACGATTTTGCCTGGTTATTGTAAAAGTACCATTCGCCACTACCTCCCCCCATAGACCTTCGGGCATTATTCATCTGGCTTTCTCGCATGGCATTTACTCTTCTCTGTTCCTCCATTCTTTTACGACTTTCCTCTTCCTTCACCTCCGCAATCAGTTCATCGATAAACCGATTACGCTCAGCCACAGGCATTGAAGCAATTCGTTGCAGGCTATCCTGTCTTTGAACTTTCATCAGGTTATCAACCAGATTTGAAAGAACGTTATGTTTTGCCTTTAGTGAATCATAAGCAGGATATTGTTTAGGAAGAAAAGTCATAGCACTGTCATAATAATTCTGAGCCAATTCATACTTTTTCTGGTCAAAAAACAACTCACCCAACTCCAGGGACGAAACAGCTTTCTGTCTGTTATTATTCAGGCTTTTGCTAACAGATTTCCTCAAATATTCTATCCTTTGCTTCATATCGCCTTCCTTCATAGCTATTTGAGCTAAAGCATAATAAATAACATCTTTATATTCTTTATTCTTACTATCTTTGAGTAAGTCGTGGAGTTCAGATTTAATATCATAATCTTCATCCTGATTGCCCTGATAGGCCTCGGCAATATTAATTTTAGAATAAAAGGTCAATTCATAGGAAGGGTTCTTATTAATAACTTTTCTGAAGGCATTCGTTGCTTTCCAGTAATTACCATTCTTTTGATGTATTTGCGCTTTAATAAACATCAGGCGGGTTACTATATCTTTATCCTTGTTTGCTTCAATCGCTTTATCCAGCCATTGAACAGCTTTATCATAATAGTCTGTATCAATATAAAGTTGAGCATAAACTCTTGTGTAGAGTCTCCTGACTTTTTTTGAAACATCTCCCCTGCTGTCATAGAACCGGACCTGGTCCAGCGAATTGAGCGCTTGCTCATGATTTCCTCTGATCACATCTACACGGGCTTTCCAGACCATTGCGTTATTTACCTTGTCATGACTATGATATTTAGAAATAACATAATTAAAAAGCCGCTTGGAAAGCAAATATTCTCTTTTATAAAAATGTGCTTTTCCCATCAATAGATAAGCATCATCAATCCATTTGTTGTATTCTTTCCCGCTGAATTCCATGGAATGTTTTTGAACAACTTTTGCTGCTTTTTTTACAGCCCTGTCCATTTGGGGAGCAGCAGACTGCGATGCAGTTTCATCTGCTAACCTGAAAACAGGCAAAACACGATCGAAGTTATCCACATGTGCATCCTGTATCTGTTCTACACCCTGCTTTAAAGCCTGATGACCATTGAATAAAGCATTGTAGTGTGCCGTAAGGTTATGAAATGCCCGGCGCGTTAAGGTATTTTTTCGTGTAGAGCAACCCCAGTTCATTACAATCATAACAACCAAAAAAGCTATGACTGAAAATATTTTAAGTTTTTTATTATTCAAATCTGTATTCTGTTTTTCTTTTTTAAATCATTTGTATTTAATAAACTTAAAAGCCACAAAAATATTTTATTTTTACAAACATACGATTAAAGCAAGTTAATAATTCTATATTTCCTTAATCTTTATGGGACATTATCAATTTGATTATCTTTGTAAATTCAATTTTTGTTGGTGGATAAATTCAAAAAAATTGTTTGTTATTATACTGCCAGGCTATTAAACCCCACAAAGCAAAGTTCAATATCATTTGATGGCAAAGAAAAGAAAAAATAAAAACTGGATTGATAAATTTCGCCATAAGTACCGGCTGGTAATCATGCAGGAAGATACGTTTGAAGAAAAACTATCTTTTCGCCTTTCCCGGCTCAATGTATTTGTTGTTACTGCTGTTCTGGCAATCTTACTTATCTTTTCAACGATCTATATCATTGCTTATACTCCTTTAAAACAATACATCCCCGGATACAGTAATGTCCACATTCAGGAAGATTTGTACTCACAGATCAAAAAAACGGATTCTCTGGAGCGGGTTATTCTTCAACGAGAAGCTTATTTATATAATCTCAAGAATATTCTTGAAGGTAATACAGAAGCTCTTAAGGATACTGTTAGCGTTCATATAGACAGCAACAATGTAGATAAGTACAAAAACATCCGGTTTGACAGAAGCCCTGAAGATTCTATGCTTCGAGAAGAAATTCAACGGTTGGACAAGTATAACCTGGTTTATTACGATAGGGGGGTGGAACCAAATGTATACAGCAAGCGTGCTTCCATACGTAATTTTTTCTTTTTTACTCCTTTGGCAGGTCAAATCACCAATGGATTTAACGTGGAGAAAGAACATTACGGTGTGGATATTGTAGGGAAAGAAAATGATGTAGTTAAAGCAACATTAGACGGCCGGATCGTTTTTTCTAACTGGACCATGCGCACAGGCTATGTAATAATAATTATGCACGAAAATAATCTTATTTCGGTTTATAAGCATAATGCTTCATTATTAAAACGTCTAGGTGAAATAGTAAAAGCAGGAGAACCTATAGCCATATCCGGAAACACCGGTGAACTAACCACAGGTCCTCATTTGCATTTTGAGATATGGTATAATGGCAGTCCTGAAAATCCAAGAGAATATATGAGCTTTTAAACCATGAGAAAACGAATTGCCATATTAGGAAGCACCGGGTCTATTGGAACCCAAGCCCTGGAAGTTATCCACCAACATCCTGACTATTTCTCTGCGGAGGTCTTAAGCGCTCAGAATAATGCAAAGCTATTAGTTGAGCAAGCAAAAATTTTCAGGCCCGATACTGTGGTAATAACTAATGAAGATCATTATCAATCAGTTTTTGATGCTCTTGATCCTTTAGATATAAAAGTTTTTGCCGGAAAAGAATCGCTTTCACAGGTAACAGAAATGAACAGCATCGATGTTGTATTAAATGCCCTTGTAGGCTATGCAGCTTTAAAACCAACACTTCATGCTATCGAATATGGTAAAACACTGGCGATGGCAAATAAAGAAACATTTGCTGTAGCCGGCCAACTTGTTACGCAGAAAGCAAAAGAAAAAAATGCTGTAATCTTACCTGTTGATTCTGAGCATTCTGCTATATATCAATGTCTTCAGGGCGAAGCCGGCAATCCGGTTGAAAAAATATACCTTACAGCAAGCGGAGGCCCGTTCAGAACATATAACAAACAAGAAATAGAACAAGCAACACCCGACGATGCGCTTAAGCATCCCAATTGGGAAATGGGATGTAAAATAACCATTGACTCCGCATCTTTAATGAACAAGGGATTAGAAGTGATTGAAGCAAAATGGCTTTTCGGCCTGAAACCTTCACAAATTGATGTTATCATTCATCCCCAATCTATCATTCACTCAATGGTTCAGTTTACAGATGGCTCCATGAAAGCCCAAATGGGGCTTCCGGATATGAAATTGCCCATTCAATATGCTTTTTCTTATCCCGGCCGAATTGAAAATAATTTTGAGCGGTTTAATTTTGCTGATTTTCCGGAACTAACATTTCAACAACCCCGACGGGATGTTTTCCGTAATCTGAATCTGGCCTACAGAGCCCTTGAAAAAGCCGGCAATATGCCCTGTATTATGAATGCTGCCAATGAAATTGTGGTAAGCTCATTTTTAAAGAAACGCGTAGGCTTTTTGCAAATGAGTGATGTAGTCGAAAAAGCAATGGAAACCATTGTTTTCATACCCAATCCCGGATATGAGGATTTGGTGGAAACAGACCAGGAAACCCGTGCTAAAACAATTCAATGGGTCAAATCGTTAACAAAAACTACTTAAAGAAAGTCGAAGATAATGGAAATAGTGATTAAGATTTTGCAGCTTTTGCTGAGTTTGTCCATTCTGATCATCCTACACGAAGGGGGACATTTTTTATTTGCCCGGTTATTTAAAACACGTGTCGAAAAGTTTTATCTGTTCTTTAATCCCTGGTTTTCACTTTTTAAAATCAAAAAAGGTGATACAGAATATGGCATTGGTTGGCTTCCGTTGGGTGGTTATGTTAAAATTTCGGGAATGATCGATGAATCTATGGACAAAGAAGCCATGAAACAACCTCCGAAAGCATATGAATTCAGGGCTAAGCCTGCATGGCAAAGGCTCTTGATAATGTTAGGAGGTGTACTGGTAAACCTTATCCTGGGTTTTTTGATCTATTCTGCTGTTCTGTTTACCTGGGGCGAAAAGTATCTGCCAAATGAAAATATCAAAGACGGTATCTGGGTTACAGATTCACTACTTGTAGATATGGGACTTCAAAGCGGGGATAAAGTCATCAGCATCGACAATGAGCCCGTGGAAAAATATTCGGATATCATGGCCAATATGCTTAACGGTGGGTCTATGGTTATTGAACGGAATAATGAACGTAAAACCATTAATCTTCCGGAAAACTTTGCCGGACAGTTGGTCGAAAACAAATCAAGACTTGTTGTTTATCCACGTGTTCCGTTTTATATTAAATCAATCCCGGATTCTTCTGTTAACAGTAACTCAGGACTCCAGGCTAAAGATAAGGTCATCTCCATCGCTGGCGAAGAAATACAGTATTATGATCAGGCGATCCCGCTTTTGAAGAATCACAATGGAGATACAATTAACATGCAGGTTGAACGTGAATCCGGCATTAATGATTTAAATGTATATGTGACTGATAACGGAAAAATACAGGTGGAAGTGGCTATATTGCGGCCATCGGATTTGAATAAACTCGGTATCTATGAATATAAAACTGAAACCTACGGTCTTTTTGAAAGCATTCCGGCCGGTTTTAACAAAGCCTGGAGTACACTTGCTTCTTATATAGAACAATTCAAACTTATCCTTCAGCCTAAAACAGGAGCATACAAAGGATTAGGCGGGTTTGGAACGATCATGAGCCTTTTTTCTGCTTCCTGGGACTGGCAATCATTCTGGGAGTTAACAGCATTTCTCTCCCTTATACTTGCATTTATGAATATACTTCCAATTCCCGCACTGGACGGCGGTCATGTGATGTTTTTACTCTACGAAATTATTGCAGGACGAAAACCCAATGAAAAATTTATGGAGTATGCCCAAATGATTGGTATGATACTATTGCTCGGATTATTGCTATATGCCAACGGGATGGATATCCTGAGAGGATGTTCCTGATCTTTTCACCAACATCTTTCGGAAATAGCTCAAAAAGATTAATAACACAGAATATATTAAAGTTTCCGTAACCGCTCAGGAAATTATTAAGGGTGAGGCGGTTTCATTAACAGCTAAACGTTAATTTTGAAAATCCGGTGTTTCCGCAATCTTTTTCCTAAGCGGTTTAAAACCACTTCCTAATATTTCATTAGCATTGATCACGGTCATAAATGCATCTTCATCAATTTTATAGATATAATCCTGTAGTATAGTGAGCTCCCTTCTGTTCACGACCGTAAAAATTATGGTTTTATCTTTTCCCTGATACATGCCTTCTCCTTTAATAAACGTTCCACCCCGCTGCAGATCATTGATGATTTTATTTCGTATTTCCTGAGCATGATCAGAAATGATGAATAATGTTTTTTCATAACTCACACCTTCAAGGACAATATCAATCACGCGTCCTGTGACAAATATTGTAATCCAGGAGAACAATGGGATTTTCCAGTCATGAAAAGCAATAAGTCCACCAAGAACAATAACCGAGTCAATATAAATCAGCAGATGCCCCAATGATTTTCCGGTGTATTTATTCAGGATCATGGCAATGATATCGGAACCACCGGATGTAGCTTTTGATTTAAAGATCAGGCCAAGTCCTAATCCAAGCAAAACACCTCCAAAGATAGCTGAGAGCAATCCTTCATTTTCCACCAGTTGCTTCCCCTGCCAGAAATAATTGAGTAAGTCAACCCAGCCTGCAGTCATTAAAAAACCAACTACTGTTTTTACGCCAAACCGTGGCCCCAGGATTTTATATCCTATAATAGCCAGCGGAATATCAATAACAAGAGCTGTTAATCCGATAGGAGTATCCAGCAAATGGTGAATGATGATGGCCACGCCATAAGTACCACCCGGTGCTAGTTTATAGGGTGATATAAAAAACACAAATCCGGATGCCAGAATGAAGGTGCCAACAAGGATCAGGCTGTATGCTCTGAACCATTCTTTTGAAAAAATCTTCTCTTTTGTAATAAATGTCATATCCCTTAATGTTGTTTTGTATTACCCTGCAATATTAGGGAAAATCATTTTGCAAAGCGAATTATAAATTTCATCTTAGCGGGAGAATTTTATGCCATTTGTGTTTTATTCACCTTAACTTTATGCACTTTAAAAGTTATGCACAAAACTCCGGGATTTTATATCATCATTTTTTTTATTCTGCTTTTATTCTGCAGCCGGGAAGTTTTTTCACAACAAATTACTGCTAAACGGAGCAAAACCATTCATATTACGAATGATACAACTCAAATCGATTCCCTTACCATAATCCCGTCAAGTGTCAGAGTCAATAATCCTCAGCTAGCCCGAAATAGTTTTCGTATAGATACGCTTAAGGGGCTTTTCATTGTTGTAAACCCCGTTGATTTCTTTCTAAATAAAGACACTGTAAAAGTAGATATTAGCTACAAAGTTTTCCCATATAACTTTAATACTCAATGGCAATCGCCATATAAAAAAGATGTTCTATATAAAAAGCAGAGAACCGATGATCTGCCAGGCTCAACCATAAAAGGAGAAGTTGATGATTTTTTTGATTTCGGGGACCTGCAAAAATCGGGAGCAATTTCACGTGGGTTTTCACTGGGAAATAAACAAGATGCCTCTCTAAATTCCGATCTTAATTTGCAGCTAAATGGTTCCTTAACCAATGACATAAGTATACGTGCAGCTATCACCGATAACAATATTCCTATTCAACCCGAAGGGAATACACAACAAATCCAGGATTTTGATAAAGTATTTATTGAAATCAGCCAGGGCAAAAATAAGCTAACTGCCGGTGATTTTGAAATCATGGAAACTGAAGACCGTTTTTTAAGATTCCGTCAGAAAGTTCAGGGGTTAAAAGTTGAAAGCACTATACCCGTGGGCAATAAAAACAAAAACAGACTCAGTGTTAAAGCAGGTGCAGCTCTGTCCAAAGGAAAATATTCGCGGAATGAAATAGATGGGATCGAAGGGAACCAGGGGCCTTATAAGCTTCGCGGCAACAACAATGAGCGTTTTGTAGTTATCCTGGCAGGTTCTGAAACAGTTTACCTGAATGGACAAAAACTAAGCAGGGGAGAAAAACAGGATTATACCATCAATTACAATACGGCAGAGATCACATTTACCCCTGAAAATATTATTAGTAAGGACAGTCGTATTATTGTAGAGTTTGAATATTCGGACCGGAATTATGCCAGGGCAATGTTTGCTACCAGTACTCAATATAAAACCAAAAAGCTGGAAGTGAATCTGAATTACTTTAATCAAAGTGATTTGAAAAACCAGCCTTTCGAGATGGACCTTAACGATACGACAAGATCTGTGCTGGCTTCAGCAGGTGATGATCAACAAAAAATGATAACCGGTAGTGTCGATTCAGTTTCATTTTCGTCTGAAGAGATTCTTTATAAAATGATTGACAGCTTAGGGTATGATTCCGTACTCGTTTATTCAACGAATCCGGACAGCGCTCATTACCGGGTTAAGTTTTCCAGAGTGGGAGATGGTAACGGAAACTATATAAAAGCCAAATCAGCAGCTAACGGCACCGTATATAAATGGAAGGAACCTGTGGGAGGTAAAGCTCAGGGTAGTTTTGCTCCTGTTGAAATGCTTGTAGCTCCGCGTAAAACAGAAGTTATTTCGTTATCAACAAGCTATAACATCACCAATAAAACCAGAACCGGGTTTACCACTACGCTATCCAATCAGGATTTAAATTTGTTTTCAACCCTTGACGCTAAAGATAACAAAGGTTATGCCGGTGAACTATGGATAAATCATCACGAAAAACTGAACTTAAATAATGACACTAATCGCATTAAATGGCTTAGCAAAGGAAAGATTAGCATAATTGACCGACATTTTAATCCTGTTAATCGCTTCAGGAGTGTAGAATTTGACCGGGACTGGAACCTCAACGACATACAGCAATCCAATGAAGTCCGGACACAAATATCTTCAGAACTTTCCAAAGCCGAAACCGGACACCTCCGCTTATCTCATCAAATGCTAAAGCGTGAGGATAAAGTCACCGGACAACGATATTCGGCTAAACTAAATCTTGACAAGGGCGGATTTTTTATTCTAGGCCACGGTAGTTTATTAAACAGCGACAATTACGGAATCAAATCCAGGTTTTTACGCCACAAAGTAACTGCGGGGAAAAGGTTTCAGTTCTTCCGACTTTCTCTTGATGAAGAACGGGAACACAATACTTTCCGACTGCATGGAGATAGCGTGAATTCCAACAGTTATTCATTTCAAACCTGGGGGGCAGAAATATCCTTACCCGATACCAGTCGTTTTCGCACTACGGTCCGCTATGAACAACGACGTGACAAATTGCCTTTCAATGGTAGTTTAAAGGAATCATCCAGGGCAGATGAAACATCATTGATGCTCCATTGGAATATTTCAGACAAACAATTGTTGGAAGCACGTCTGTCATACAGGAATCTGCAAATTCTTGACAGCATAAGCAATAATAAGCCTGAAGAAAATATAACGGCCCGTATTAACTATTCATCCACATTTGCCGGGGGAGCGATCACTAATCAAACTTTTTATGAAAGTGGCTCCGGATTAGAGGTTGAAAAAGAATTCACCTACCTGGAAGTCAGCCCGGGACAAGGTCTGTACCAATGGGAGGATTACAATGGAAATGGTGTTAAGGAAATCAATGAGTTTGAAATCGCCAGTTTCCGCGATCAGGCCAACTACATCAGAGTATATACTCCTACTGATAACTATATCCAGGTTTTCAAAAACAGTTTCAGACAAACCTTATATGTTAATCCTTCAAGAATATGGAGAGAAAATGATAGCACTTATAAAAAAATCTTGTCAAAGTTCACTAATCGATTTACATACCGGGTTTCACAAAAAAATCAATTTGAAAATTATTTCAGTTCTTACAACCCGTTTTTCACACCTGAAAACAATAATCAACTGATAACACTTAATGAACAACTTAAAAACACCTTCTATTTTCAACGCAGTCATTCTACTTTTGGGATGAACTGGACACACCAACGGTCAGGAAATAAAAGCCTGCTGGCAAATGGTTCCGAACAACAATACCTGAAAGAGAATGAACTAAATGTTCGCTGGAATATGTCATCTTCCGTCAGCATTTTATCAGAAATGCGTTTAGCCTCTAGAAAACATTTATCAGAATTTTTTCCAAACAAGGAATATAACATTAATATCAAGGAAATAATTCCCACACTCAGCTATCAACCCTCTACCAAATTCAGAATAAAAGGTTTATTTACCTGGACACAGAAAAAAAATCAAAACCTCAATAACGAACAAGCCAGGATATTAAAATACGGAGCCGAGTTAAGACATGCTGCATTAAGCAAAGGAGACATAAAGATCAACTTTAATTACCTTGTGGTAGACTATTCAGGCAGCGCAAACAAAAACCTTGAATACGAAATGCTGAAAGGATTTAAAAATGGCAACAATTATCAGTGGACTTTAAGTTATCAGCGTAAACTATTAGCATATTTGCAACTGAACTTGCAATATGAAGGCAGAAAAACGCCCGGTGCAACAACAGTTCACATCGGGCGCATTCAACTCAGGGCTTACTTCTAACTTGTATTATTCAAGCAATAATTTACCCTGACCTATTTCCTGATTGTCAATATAAATAGCAACATTATATGATCCTTCCATGACATCTTTCACATGTTCATCTTTAACCCAGTACATACAATGATGTTGTTCTTCATTCTGATAATCTATAGTTTTAGTCAAAGAATACTGTAGTTTTTCACCATTGAGCATAAAATAGTCTTCACTCCGCTTGAAAAGGATTTTACCGTCTGGCCGGGCAATTCGAATATATAGTTTCTTTTCGCCGGACTCCGCAATAAGATTCTCACTAATTGTAAAGCATATCTTTATCTTATCCAGTCTCCGGGCTTTATCCGTTAGTTTTTCCTTATCACCTGTCCAGCCACCCATATGAATTGCATCTACGGAGATGGCATAAGCTTTCAGGAGAGTCCCTTTTTCTACTTTTTGTTTTAGCTTTTCCTTTTCTTCCGTTACCTGTTCTTTTTCAGTTTTTGTCTCCTCATATTTTTGCTTGATGTCCTCGTTTTCTATTTTAAGCTTTTTATTCACTTTATAAAGTGAATCAAGTTCCTGAACATAGGTTTGATGCGAATTTCTAAGGTATTCCAGTTTTCGTTTAATCTGATAATAGTCTGCCTGGCGGGCAATCAGGCGTTCAATCTCTTTAGCCTTCGCTTCGATCACTGAATCTTTCTTAGTCAGTTTTTCAGAAACTTCACTATACTCATTTTTTACCTGCTCATGCTGATCCATAAGGGTGTTTAGCTCATTCTCCAGTTTTTGAGTTTCATTTTCTTTTTCTATGATAACCGTTTCAACTTGTGTTTTCTTTTGCATGAGTTGCCAACCCATAAATAGAATAACCAATACCAATATACCAATGATAATCCGGTAAATGGTTTCTTTTTTCTTGAAATCCTGAGATTTTTCTTCTGTCATGATGGATTAATATTGATTTATTACTGATTTTCTACAAAATTATTTATTTTTATTCTCATGGAAACGTATTCTTTTAGAAATTATTCCATTTAACAAAGATAACTATTATGGTCATACCGGATTTTATTAGAGTTCCTTTTGTTGATCTTTTTAATTTGGTCTTTCCTGTAAACTGCGAATATTGCGGTGGTAACTTAAAAAAGGGGGAAGAAACCTTATGTTCGTTCTGTGAATATCAATTACCTGAAACCAATTATCACCTGACACCCGACAATCCTGTAGAAACTATTTTCTGGGGCAGAATTCCCTTGTATTCTGCAGCATCGTTTCTGCACTACCAGAAGGGGGAAATGGTTCAACAATTGATCCATCAACTTAAATATCATGGAAAAGGACACATCGGCATTTATCTGGGACAGTTATTCGGACAGCATCTGATGCAATCACAACGTTTTTCCACCGTTCAATATATTATCCCTGTTCCATTGCATTGGAAAAAAATAAAAAAAAGGGGATACAATCAAAGTGAAAAAATAGCCGAGGGACTCGCCATGAACATGGACGCCCTGAAAGACTGTAAGAGCCTTGAAAGAAAAGTACATTCGGCTACACAAACCAAAAAGTCACGTTATGAAAGATGGGAAAACGTAAAATCCATATTCACATTGAATGAAACAGCCGTTAGTAAGCTGGAAAACACGCATATTCTTTTAGTTGATGATGTTATCACAACCGGAGCAACCATCGAAGGATGCTATTTGCAACTCGGCAAGATACCAGGCATAAAAATCAGTGTTGCTTCTTTGGCTTGTC
This sequence comes from Bacteroidales bacterium, assembly GCA_021740245.1. Taxonomy (GTDB): domain Bacteria; phylum Bacteroidota; class Bacteroidia; order Bacteroidales; family PWNQ01; genus PWNQ01. The sequence continues at coordinate 26,073 of JAIPAE010000017.1, forward strand.
CGCTGATCTGAACCTTGTATGATGCTAACCATCAAAAGCGTCAGATTCTTATATTCTGAATTTTTTTACATTCATTCCACAAAAGATCAGCATTATAAACTGAATAACAGGAAACAAGTGCATTTGCATGTTTTTGTGGACAAGTTTATTCCTTTTTGTATTGACCGTATTTTTTTTAGCTTCCTGGGTATTATTTTGAATTTCCGAATTCGCCTGCTCTTATTCCCCTGTTACATTATAGTCCTGGTCAACAGAGCATGAGACAAGTATTACTAATATTGAAAATAACAGCACTTTCGCTGATAATAACTTATTCATTTTAGTGATTTGGCAGTGTTAGATCAGTTTTAACTTATACTTTTTATTCAAATTCGCTATTCAATGATTTCAAACAAGGTGAAACATCAAAATAAAGTCCTTCAATTTCCTCCGGGTTCTTCTCAACTGTCAGATAATCGTAATGATCTATGAGACTTTGTTGCCCACCAAAATCATATCCCAGTAATCCAAGCAGATCATATTCATGAGTTGTAAAGATAACATAAAAAGCTGTTTTTTTCGAGAGGCCATCTCCTGAACTCAAAAGTACATCAAAAACTGTCCTCATTCTTGCCAGGCGGTTATTAAAAATACCGGGTCTTTCAAGTTCTTCAAGTGCATATAACTGATAATTCAGAACACGCAAATCGAACGGGTTAAAGATCAATGCCGAATCTCCATAACGAACTATTTCCCGTAATTCCTTATCACTGTGGTTTTGCTTTTTTATCAAATTTCTGACGCTATCTGAATAATCCGAACGGCCGTATGGAGAATAATTATCCTGAAAAGTGAATCCATAATACAGAAACCGTTTTTCCTTGAGTGTCATATTTGTATCTCCTTCAAGGTACTTTTTCATAAGTACTGGATAATAATAATCTGATTTCCGTTTCGTAATTTCCCGTTTGATTTGTTCATAATCGGGGTTTTTTGTTTTCGTGTCTTGTGAAAACACCAATGAAACAAGAAATAGAAATGCTAAAACAGAGAATAGTTTTTTCATGATTTTTCTTTTTTGTTATACAAAAATATATATCATTTTTACAACATTGAAGCGATTAGTTACTCAATTAAGCTTGTTTGTTGATTTAAATTATTGATTCCGGTCTAAAACTTGATTATAATTTAGTGTTTGTCCATAAATTCATAAAATTAGATTTTTAGCGGCTTTTTGCCCCGATCTGCCAAAGACAGATTAAGTTTTTGAAAATCTGATTTCGAACTTTTTAGACCGGACACATTATTTATAAAGCTAAATCAAAACCACTTCTGTTTTTTAAAAAACATGAGCATAACTCCTGCTATTACTGCCATCACGCCCCACATAATAAAATACGCATATTTATACTGAAGTTCTGGAAGATATTCAAAATTCGTTCCATATATACCTGCAATAAAAGTAAGGGGAATAAAAATTGAGGCAAAAATTGTCAGAACCTTCATTACATCGTTTGCTCTGTTGCTGATATTTGTGTTATAGAGGTTTATCAGATCATTCGTTATAGTGAAATAATTATCTACAGCTTCAATAGACTGTTCAACCAGGTCATAAAGCTCATGATAATAGGGTAGATGATCCTCCTGTATTAAATATGATTTAGAACGCAGCATTCTGGTTAACACCTCTCTTAGTGGCCTTACTGTTTTTTTGAAATAAGAGATTTCTGTTTTATACTGAAACAATAAGCTGCTCAATTCCTTGCTGGGATGCGATAATTTATTTTCCAGAGACTCCACTTTGTCACCAATCTGTTCCAGATTTATTAAATAATTGTCAACTAAGCTATCAACCAATGTGTATAACAAATAATCAGCAGAAGCTTTTCTTATTCTTCCAATATTCTGTATTATGCGTTGGCGGACATGATCAAAGTGATCCGAAGTTCTTTCTTGTAAGCTTATAATCGTATTTTCCAATAATATAAATGAAATGTGATCAACTAAAATCTGATTTTCACTTTTATCGAAAGATATCGCTTTCACAATTAATGTTATTGCATTGTCCTCTTCAAAAAACTTTGGCCTTTGCCCTGTATTTAAAACGTTTTCCAACGCTATTGGAGATATATTAAACTGTTTACCAATGTCATGGATTAAATTCGTATCATGAATGCCATCTATATTCAACCAATTTACATGCTGCTCATCCATAAAATAAACTGCTTCATCCAAATCACCACATTCTTTCCCGCTTACATTTTCTGAATTATATTTGAGAAGCGTAATATTGGGACGCTCCATTTGTTTTTTACCTATAAAAATTAAACTCCCTGGGGCTGCTCCTTTTGCTTTTATCCTGCTTTTTAAAAATCTGGCCATATCCTATTTTTTTTCGGTTCGTTAATAATCAGTCCTTTTTTAAAGACTCATCCCGGGGTAATCCCTTTCTTAAACAATATTCATTTCTTTACCCTGAGAGAAATCATTCTGCTTCATAAAACTTCAGTTTAACATTTTGTGTTTTATAATCAAAATCAATGATGACATTTTCATTTTCAAAAACGCGAATCCTGAACGCCTTAAGTATATCGAAATTTTTCCGGAAAGCCGGGTCATTCCATCTGATCATATCATTTCCGGTAGATTGATATTTCAAATGATCTTTCATTTTTGCAAAAATAATATGATAATTACTATTTGTATACTTTCCCCTAACCGGTTCTACCCATTCGTAATCCTTTTGTTCAACAATCATCTGCCCTACCGGCCAACCAGAGAAATCACTGTAAATACAAATTAATGTATCCTGCTCCGGTTTATTCTGGATATTGAACTTTACCCTGCCGAAATATTTTTGCTTGTCATAGTTTTATGTAGTGTTTGAATGGGTTTTTCCCGACATATCTATAACACTGTTATTATATAGTTTATACATCTCAAAATATGTATTACAACAACCAATCGTCATCAGATAAGTATGATTTTGGGGAATTCTTGTATAGATCGTATCCGGCTTATTCGGAAAGAATGCACCTTCGAAGATAATTGTATCAATCTGCGGGTAATTAGGATAAATAAGCACTTTTTCTTTTGTCGGCCCAAAAGTAACGCCATTAATTTTCCATTGATAAATACCAGACCTGTTTTCTACCAGGAAATTATCCGACAATACAACAGTCTGACTTTTAAGATAAGTTCCGGTTAAAAATACAAATCCAACTACTATGGCTCGGATCACTATTGATATGTAAACTGTTTTATTCACTTCCGGTTACTCATTTTCTATATTACTCCAGCCTACCACCGAGTATGGCTGTCATTTTATATTTTTCATGATTTCCATTGGTGTCGAACACCTCTACATAAATGAGATAAATTCCTACAGGTGCTTTCGCGGCATTGTTAGCCACTCCATCCCATATAAATGAACCTTCCATTTCCATCAGCACATTGTTGTGCAGCTCGCGGGTTTCGCGTCCATTGCGATCATAGATGCGCACATTGCCCACATACCCGGGTTGATCCATGTGGTAATTAATGATCAATACGTCACGATCGCCATCGCCATTGGGTGTGAACATCTTATGCTCCAGGCTCACCTTACCAGAGTTCTGTTTTGATATCTTGTTATACTGACTATTCACAAAGCCCGGCGTGGCATATCCTGCCGTTTCAGCAGCGGAGGTCCAGTTTTCCCGCTGTGTTGTGGGCAGTTGAGGAGTAATCCGCTCCAGCGATATTCCTTTGGTTTCCTTCAGCATGCCACTATGCATTTCCTGGTCATAGCGCATGGAATCGATTACCGTTCCATCAAAGCTGCTCCTGAGCATTAGAATTCCATAATCCGATGGTAATGAAGGCAAGTATCCATTCTGGAATATATTATTCCGGACAGATCGCTTATAATATTCGTCCAATGCTCTTCTTTTTTCTGTAAAGCATCGTATTTCTCCATCCAGCAATAAGCGTTTCCCGGCATCCAACTCCACTTCTGATATCTTCAAAGGATCATCTGCATCCATATAAACCAGATTGATATTGTAGAGATAAAGTGTTTTTCCGCTACGGTTGATCAGTTCCACAAAATCATCCGTAGCATCCGGAGATTCAAACAAAACCTCATTAAACACAATATCCCCCGGCTCCGGAAGTGAAGGAACAGCCAGTGGCAGGCTGCTTTTGTTTAGCTGATTTCCTGCACAATCCTTCAGGCTGTCCTTGATCAACAGATGATAGATTGAGTCCGGCTGTAACGGTGAAGGCAAAATCAACTGCAAGCGATTATAAGCTGGCTCAATCGCCTGAACGCTCAGTACATTCCCCATCCCCTGAACCTCAAAAGCAGAAGCCGGAGGAATCTGCGCAGGATTTAAAGGTTCATCCATCTCGATGATAAACATAGAAGGGTTCACATACATCATGCTGATGTATTCCGGTTCATGTACATCGGGATTGGAAGCTGAAACAGAATTAGAAGCACCTGGCGTTCCACCTTCAGGTGATTTGGATGCCCGCCAGTTATCATAGCCAACACAGGGATAATCCATATCGATCATTTCCAGCGACCAGCCTCCCGAGCTTTGCTTAAAATCATTCTGATACCACTCATCCGAGTATTCCACAAAACTGATAACCCGGCTCAGCGAGTCGACGAGCAAAAGGTCAGTGCCGTTATTGGGCAATGAAAGGCTGCTGATTGTTGCCACATCTCCAAACTGCTGCATATGTACAAAGTCGTCATCATCACAAATAATCAAACAACTATCTGGAAGAATCACTTGCGAAGAAATTCGCTTAGGTGTGTTACCGCTGTAAGAGAAATTCCACCCTCGTAAATCCACGGGAAAATCCGACCGGTTGTACAATTCAACATATTCCACCTCAGGTAATCCTTTCTGATCAGAAGGTTTACACATAATTTCGGAAATAATCACATCCTGAAATTCAGCATTGAAAAGCGAAAACTGAAAGCTGAGCCCGGTGGAATTGTTTCCTGCGCAGTCGCTAATGGTATCGTTTATCTGAAGCTCATACAATACATTCGGTTGAAGAATCTGCGGCAGTTGCAAATGCACATTTTTGTAATCCGGGGCTCCGGCATCTTCAATTTGCGCAGTACCGATCCCATTATTCACAGTATAATCAGCTTTTTTTAAACGAACCGAATCAATAGTTTCAGAAAAACGCACTTCCAGATTCATGGAATCCAGAATACTGACATTCTGAATTTGGGGGGGATAAATATCTGGATTCGTGTTAGCCACGGAATTTTGTGCGCCCGGAGTTCCTCCGGTAATGGTATCCGAAGCCAGCCAGTTGGAGGCACCTCCACAGAAATTGGCTGCATCCATTTGCTCCAGCGACCAGCCACCATCATCTTTCAAATCATCTTTATACCAACTGTCACTGTAGTTTACATGGTGAATCACTTGCTGATCTTCATTCTTCAGACTTAAGGAAGTTCCTCCATTGGTAAGTGAAAAGGAAGAAAATTCATAAACATCACCAAATGGCTTCAGCAAATTTGTATCATCGTCAGCGCAAAGAATTAAAAATGAATCCGTTTTGATGGTGATTGCATCAAGGTATTTTGTTGACGATCCGATTTGTATTTTCCAGTTGTTCAGACTAATCGGATGTTGTGATCTGTTATAAAGTTCCAGATATTCTGCATCCGGCAAGCCAACCTGCGGGCTTGGGTCAGCCATGATTTCATTTATCACCAGATCACCCATTCGGGCTTTGTAGTAAGAAAATGTTTCTGTTGCCTGCATCATATTTCCGGCCACATCCGACACATTTTGAATATTCAGGTTGTATTGTTGTCCTGAAGAAAAAGGATTATTAAAGCTTAGCGTTACTTTTCGGGGATTTGCTGCATCCCGGGTGGCAGAAGCCGGAACACCGATCCCATTATTCACCATGTAATTGGTAGTATTTTCTGCAGAAGTAGCAGTAACCGTTTCGTTAAACTCCAGCAACAATTCCTGCGCATTCAAAACCGTCAGATTTACGATGGATGGAGCCGTTACATCCGGTGTGTAATGTTTGATTTGAATATCATCGAAATAAAAATTATCCGCATTGGAAGTAGTGTAATTGCAGAAAAAGCCAAACCATGAAGTTGACTTGTAAGTATTATCGTTTCCGCTGGCTTCAAGCTGGTAGTTTTGACTACCTGACGGATCAACCAATACACTCCAATCGCCGTTCTTTTCCCGGATCACTCTCACTCTAAGTTCAAATGAACCTGAGATGAGACCGTCGGTGCCTCGGCATACAGAAGTGTTAGAGCTTCCGTCC
>JAIPAE010000092.1 GCA_021740245.1 Bacteroidales bacterium
AGATTCAATTCTGATGATTTTATAGACAATAAAGCTTAACCATACTGACTGATATGCTGAAGCTTTTCTTCATCAAGGATTTTAAACGTTTTCTTATTAATAGCGATCAGCTTATCATCTTTAAACTTCTTAAGCATCCTGATTACTCTTTCTGTGGACATTCCGGTTAATTCGGCAAGTTCTTTACGGGTGAGGTCCAGGTCAAATTCATTCTTTTTAAAAATCCTGTCCGACAAACACAAAATGATATCGGCCAGCTTGCCATAAGATTGTTTTTGTGTTAATGAAAAGAAACGGCCAAAGGTTTGAATGGAGTTCTCGCACATTACATTAATGATTTCACTGGCAAATTCGGCATTAGATTTAAGGAGTTTACGAAAAACATGAATGTCTATTAGTCTGGCTTTCGTATCCTGATATGCTGTTGCAGAATAGGGGAATATATTATTTCCATCATACAAGGCGCTCAGACCTATTAGGTTTCCTTTCGGTAGAATTTTCAAAATTAGTGAACCGGCATCGTCTTCCACATAGATTTTTACCAAACCTTTACATATATAAATAATATGAGAAGCAAAAGTACCCTGTTTACATATGGTTTCGTCTTCCTTATAGTTAATTTCCAGACGATTTTTTTCCATATATAATAACTCTTCATCTGTGAGTTTATTGAAACAGTTTAGCGTGTCATAGCTGACCGTACAGGAATTTATATGAGGATTATTTGGCATCAAATCAAATAATTGGTTATGTTTACAAATATATATCAAAATTAAAATATGTACAAGCACGACAAAAAAAAATGACTTGGGTCATGATTTTTTATAGTTTAAAGACATATTATAAGTGTAAGTATAACAGGGTTGTTTTCTTTTTTTATAAATATTACTGTATCATCTTTGTGAAACAAATAACAAAAAGAAAATTGTCATGGAAATTACAGAAACCTTAGATTGTAAGGGCCTTTCTTGCCCAATGCCAATGATGAAGCTTTCAAAGGCAATGAAAAAGTTAAAATCGGGCGATATTTTGGAAATGCTTGGAACTGACCCGGGTACAAAAGCAGACTTGCCTGCCTGGTGCGAAAAAACAGGAAATGAATTATTGGAACAGGAAGAGATTGAAGGTGGCGTAACAAGAATGGTTATAAAAAAGAAATAGCAAGGAGAGCTGTTATGTCAAATACTTCAAAAGAACCCAATGCAATGACCCAGTTATTTCGCACCTTTTTTGGTAAACACTGGCCTGTTTGGGTTGGTGGTATAGTACTGGGAACCCTTAATGTTTTGTTATTCGCTATCCGTTCTCCCTGGGGTGCAAGTGGTGGCTTTAACAATTGGGGTGAAAACCTGATGTCTTCCACAGGACTTATGGGTTTAGAAAATGTAACACCTGTGAATATGAGTTTATATGGGATGCTTGCCATTCTGATAATTATTGGATCATTTGTGGGCGCTTTATTTTCTAAAGAATTTGCACTGCGTATACCACCCAAAGGTGAGCTTATAAAAGGATTGATAGGCGGAGCGCTAATGGCTGTTGGTGCAACAGTTGGTATCGGATGTACGATCGGATCCTTCTTCAGTGGCGTCCCTGCGCTTTCCGGAGGAGCCATTATCTTTACAATTGGTTTATTTCTGGGCGTTATTATAGCGCTCAGATACCTGATGTGGGAAATGGAAGCTTTTCCGGGATGGAGTACAGGAAAAAGCTATAACTTTCTTTCTGCCGGAACCAAAAGCGGAAACTGGCAAATTTATACCGGCTGGCTGGTAGTAATTGCTGTTATCGCATTAGCATGGTCGTATGCAGATGCAAATCCTACAATGGCCTGGTTTATCACCATTGGTGGCCTGATGGGTTTAATTTCACAGCGCTCACGCTTTTGTATTGTCAAAGCTTTCAGGGATCCTTTTATGACTGGTGAATCTCAGGGAGCCGTTGGTGTTATTGCCGGCTTGCTGATTGGCTTGTTCGGATTTACAGCTATTAAAGTCTTTGGTATTGGTGCAGGAGAAGTCGGTATGCGTGCACGTGAAATGACCTGGGTGTTTCCACATTTTTGGGCTAGAGCTATCGTAGGTGGTTTTATATTCGGACTCGGTATGACGGTGGCTGGCGGATGTGCTGTAGGTACTCTCTGGAGAGTGGGCGAAGGACAGGTTAAACTCTGGATGGCTGCTATTGGATTCCTTATCGTTTCTCCTATATCTTCAAAATTTATTGCCCCCGCTTTTGAAAGTATTCTTCCACATCAAATGAAGTTTAAAAGCTTCCTGCCCGATTATATTGGTTATGGTGGTGCTTTTATTCTTGTCCTGGGATTATTACTTGCCTGGTATTCCTTTGTGAAATGGAATGAACGAACCGGTAAATTTAGCGCATTTTAAATTATAGAATTATGAAAAACATAAAAGCAATCAACTGGTTTATAGTCTATTTATTTATTATAACGTCCTGTAGCGGACTTTATGAAGACGGCAATGAAATGGCTGATCAAATGGAAAGTTCTATTGATCAGATCTCCGTAGAAAACCTTAAAACAAAAGTAGATAGTGGAGGAAACTTCGTACTTATTGATGTGCGCCAACCGGCTGAACATTTTACTAATAGTATTGAAGGTTCTGTATTGATCCCGAGAGGAGACCTGGAATTCTCCATTGCCGATTCTTCTTTCTGGATGCAGGAATATTTGATGCCTCCTGCAGATACTTCTGAAATAATCATCTATTGTAAAAGCGGTAAACGGGGCATCCTTGCTGCTGCAAGACTACAAGAACTGGGATATAAAAATGTCGTCAATCTGAAAGGAGGATACGATGCTTATAATCCCGATCTGGACCCTAATGCTAAAGCTGAAGCAGCCCCTGCCGGTTGTGGTGGCTAATAAATATTAAATAAACAAATAATCTTTAAAAATTGAAAATTATGAAAACGAAACTTTTATCAAAATTAATGATGCTATTACTGGCTGCCGTAATTATTTTACCAACCGGTTGTCGTGATGATGATGACAATGGTGATAAAGATATAAATCACTTTGATGTTATGACACAGTACATGCAGGATAATAACCTGGACCTTTCTGATGTTTTGAATGGTTGGATTACCACAGCAACTGTTGTTCATAACGATGGGCCTGAGAACTATTATATTCTCGATGTGCGTTCAAGTTCTGATTATATAGCAGGACATTTACCCGGAGCTGTCAATACAACATTCGGAAATCTGTTGACTGAAGCTGAAAACGCCAGCGATCCGATCCTGGTGATTTGCTACACCGGCCAGTCTGCTGCTCATGCAGTTACGGCTTTAAGACTCAGTGGCTATTCTAGTGCCAAATCACTCAAGTTTGGAATGAGCTCATGGCATAGTGATTTCGATTCCTGGTCAGCTAATGTTGGCAATGTAGCCATTGGTCATAATAATTGGTCTGCTGCTAATAACATCGAAACTCCTTTAACATTCTCAGCACCTGAATTTACGGCCACTGCCAAAACAGGAGAAGAAATCCTGGAAGAACGTGTTGAATATATGTTGACAGAAGGGTTTAAAGGAATCTCTAATTCTGATGTTTTGAATGATCCTCAGAATTACTTTATCAACAATTACTGGGCTGAAGCTGATGTGGATATGTATGGCCATATTTCGGGAGCTTATCGCATCAAAGAGGACCTTACTCTGGCTGATGGCGGATTTTTAAGTCTGGACCCGGCTTCAACTGTGGTAACATATTGCTGGACAGGCCAAACATCTTCATTAATCACTGCATACCTTACTGTCCTGGGTTATGATGCCAAAAGCCTGAAATTCGGTGCAAATGGAATGATCTATGGCGACCTGCAAGCACATAAATGGATGCAATCCATGAATTATAATTATGTGCAGTAAATGTATCGGTATTGATAATAATAAAAATGATTAAAATGAAAAAGATAATATTGACTGCTGTGGTTGGCTTGTTAGCTCTGGGGTTGCCTTTACAGATGTGGTCACAGGGTTGCATGAGCGATGGCGGTGAAGGGGGCGGAGTAAAAGGTTTTATCCAACCTCAGTTTAACTACAGTATCGGGGATACTCCTGAAGAGGATGAAGCTTCTTTTACATTTAACAGAGCCCGCCTCGGAGTATTAGGGGAGATTCCTTACGATATCGAATATTATTTCTTTGCTGAGATCAGTCCGTTTAAAAATCCTACAAATACAGTGCATCTGCTGGATGGATTTGTTTCCTATACCAGGTTCGCAAAGTGGGCTAAGATATCATTAGGTCAGTTTAAAACCCCATTCAGCCGGGAACAAAACACTGCTTGTTCCGGGCTTTATACTATTGACCGCTCAGCAGTAGTTAATCAGTTAGCCGGGCCACAACGTGATTTAGGCGTTATGGTTACAGGAGGGCATGATTCACTGCTTTTTTCCTATAGCTTTGGATTATTTAACGGTTCAGGTATTAACGAACTGGATGACAATAATAACAAAGAACTAGTCGGCAGGGTCGTTTTTAATGCACTTGAATTCCTCAAAATCGGTGGAAGTTTTAGGATGGGAAAAACAAACCCAACCAACGATGAAGAAAAGCTAAATGATATTTACCGGTATGGGGGAGAACTGCTTTTTACTATGAGTAATTTCCGTTTTCAGGCCGAATACATTATGGGACAGGATAAACTCTACAGTGCTTCTAAAATTCCTATTTACGGTGGATGTGGTGGAATTGTTGGTTATGATACCAAACAAGCCGGCACTTATACTAAAGGTGGATACCTGGCAATGGCTTCTTATATGACCCCGTGGAATTTAGAGCCTGTCGTGAAATTTGATAATTATGATGTGGATTTTGATGTCAATGATGATCAAACTAACAATCTTACCCTTGGATTAAACTACTTCGTTAATGATTATTCCAGAGTTCAAATCAACTATGTTAGTGTTCTGGACTCCCCGTCTGATAATGATGATATGCTAATGGTTCAATTGCAGGCCAAATTCTAATTTAAAAAAAATGAAATTATGAAAAAAAATCTTTTAATATCACTCGCATTGCTCCTGGCTATTGCATTAAATGCTAAAACAATTTCTGTTTCAGAATTATCCAAAATTATTGGAAATTCAAATGTTGTAGTTGTTGATGCCAGAAGTTCATCCGATTATGCTAAAACGCATATCAAAGGAGCCATTAATCTAGATGTAAATGATCTAAACAATGAGTCACCTGTTGAGGGTTCTTTGAAATCAAACAGTGCACTGGCTTCTATACTTGGAAAAAACGGTATCTCCAGAAATAAGACAATTGTTACTTATTGTGAAACAGGGGTAAGGGCCGGACGCATGTACTGGATACTGAAGTATCTCGGATGCAATGATGTTCGCATGCTGGATGGCCAGATGAAAGCCTGGTTTAAAGCCAGAAAACCCATTACCAATAAGAAAACTACACTTTCGGCCACTACCTTTTCGCCTGCCGTAAAAAGCAGTCTTAAAGTAGATAAGCCTTATGTGAAATCCAAAATGAATAACAGTAATACTATACTGCTGGACACCCGAAAAGCATCGGAATATAGCGCCGGTCATATCGGTGATGCTGTAAATATTCCACATAAGCAGTTTTTGGCCGGAAGCAAAATCAAATCAGCATCTGCTGTAAGTTCGCTTTTGAATGCAAAAGGTGTCAGCAAGAACAAAGAAGTTATTCTGTATTGCAAAACAAGTACTACAGCAGGACTGGCATACTTCATCATGGATGCCATACTGGGATATCCTAATGTAAAAGTGTACGAAGGTGCTTATCTGGATTGGAAAAATTAATAAAAAAAATAAACCGATGAGACAACGAATTCAATCTACGGTTCTGTTATTTGCTTTATTTCTGTTCAGTTCATGCAATAGTCTCGAACTAAAGGAATACAAGAATACAGATGAACTGGTTGAGGAAGCCCGTTCAGAAATTGATTTTATATCGCAGGAAGAGTTGAAAGCGGCAATTGATAACGAAAAACAGTTTTATTTAATTGACTGCCGTGAAAAGACAGCTTATGATTCGGCATCCATTCCCGGAGCAATTCATATACCTCGCGGGTTGCTTGAATTTCAGGTTAGTACAAAAGCACATGATCATAACCGGAATGTATATATATTTTGCGAGGATGGTTCTAAATCGGCATTAGCTGCCACTGTATTACCCAGGCTAAAGTATTCCAATGTAAAATCGCTGAAAGACGGATTTAAAGCATGGAAGCAAAACTATCCGGATATGGTTGAATTGGAGCCAGACGGTGATGAAACTGCAACAAACGTACCTGCTCCGGCTTCCGGCGGAGGTTGTGGCGGTTAAATTATAAAGAAAGGAGATATTATTATGTCAAAAATGGTTATAGGATTAACATCAGGTAGTGTTGATAAACTGGTTAATGCCGGCGTTATGATGACCGGTGCTGCAGCCGATGATATGGAAATTGAAGTCTATGTCCTCTTAACAGCCGCCCGCCCATTTATTAAAGGCAATGAAACACTTACTGATTCACTGGTGGAATATCCACACCTGAAAAAAGAATTCTTTGAAAGCATGGAGCGCCTAAGTGTTCCTACGTGGGTAGAATTTTTTGAACAAGCTAAAGAATTTACTGATGTAAAAATCTATATATGTAGCCTGGCAGGTAAGATGTGGGGTGGAGAACAAAAAGAAGATTTTATTGATCTTGTAGATGAAATCTGCGGTATTGGCCAATATCTGGATGCTGCAAAAGAAGCAGATTTACATGTAAATCTTTAATATCAAATTATAAACAAAAATACATACAATTATGACAACTGAAGAATTAAAAAACGTAGAAGTAGCAAAATCTGTAGATTCAAGAGGAACTGCATGCCCCGGACCATTGCTCGCCGCCAAAAAAGCAATAGGTGATGTGCCAAAAGATGGTATTATGGAAATATTGTCATCTGATGAAGGAACTAAAAAAGACATACCTAAGTGGGCCAATAAAAAAGGCTATGAATACCTGGGAACTATCGAAGAATCCGGATTTTTCAGAATTTACATGAAAAAGTAAATACAAGAATGACTACCGGCAGGGGAAAAGCTTCTGCCGGTATATTCTTAAATTGCGGATTAACGCTGAAATAGAATTCTATTTATTGATAATAAAGCCGATAAAATGCCTGAAGACAACA
>JAIPAE010000093.1 GCA_021740245.1 Bacteroidales bacterium
TTCGAAACTGAAATGAATGGTATGATGAAGATTGAGCCTCAGTTATTCCAGCACTTTAACCCCATCTTTATTGTCTTCCTGACACCGGTTATTGTTGGTTTATTCACCTGGCTGCGTAAAAAAGGAAAAGAACCCACTTCTCCGCGTAAAATCGGTATGGGTATGTTCCTGACAGCCCTGGGATTTGCTGTGATGCTTTATGGTGCATTCAAACTGCAGTCCATGACAGGCCTGAATCCTTACTGGTTGATCGGTACTTATTTCACACTGACTATTGCAGAGCTTTTCCTGAGCCCGATCGGTATTTCTTTCGTTTCCAAAGTTGCTCCTCCACGGTTTGTTGGATTAGCACAAGGAGGTTGGCTCGGCGCTACCGCTATTGGTAACCTTTTAGCCGGTCTCGTGGGTAAACTTTGGGATATCGTGGAACTGTGGCAATTCTTTGCATTGCTGGTAGCTCTGACAGTACTTTCCGGAATATTTATCTTCTCTATTATGAGAATTCTGGAGAATGCAACCAAATCAAGTAACTAATTCATTGATAAAACAGAAAATGCAAGATATTATGAAAACACGATTGTTTTTAATTAGTAGTTTAATCCTTGGATTGCTTATGTTTTCCGGATGTGGTAGTGATTCTAACCCGATGGACGATTTGAAAGAGGCATCCAAAGAAATTGACAATATTGAGGAGCGTTCAAATGACCTGAACTCACCGGAGGAAGCTTTTAAAATCCTGCGTGAACTTAACCAGGTTATGAAAGATGTTCGTGGTGCTGTCATGAGTTTGGATTTTGAATACAAGGACATGAGTAAAGAGGATTTTGAAGCACATAAGCAATCAGCCGAATTCAAACAGAAAATGGCTGAATTTGAAAAAGTAAATGCTGATATTGACAAATCTTTGGCAACCATCAGTAAAAATGTGGAACCCTACAAAGAAGATAAACAAGTGAAAGATATGCTCGAAAAACTTGAGGATATTTTGATCTCCAGATAATCTTCATAACTGAATTATAAAGAAAAGGCTGCATCTATAAGGTGTGGCCTTTTTTATGGTGCCTCTGTTTATTGCAATTACCGGGGGTGAGGGTATGAGGGGATCAACCAATCATCCTTGCTTCTCTTTACCCACATATTCTGCTTATCTTTGCAGCATGATTTATCCATGGGGCACGAAACGCCGGTTTAATGCTTACGTCAATTATTTAAGGCAAAAATTCGGACATCGCATTCAGAAGGTCGCTGTTGATGCCGGCTTTACTTGCCCGAATCGTGATGGCTCGGTTGGGTTTGGCGGATGTACTTATTGCAATAATGATGCTTTTAACCCTTCTTATTGCAATGCCTCAGTCAGTATTTCAAAACAAATTGAAGAAGGAATAAAATTTCAGAAGATAAGGTATAAAAATGCAGTTAGCTTTTTCGCCTATTTTCAGGCGTATTCAAATACTTATGATAAACTGGAAAATTTAAAGAGTATTTATCATGAGGCATTATCTTTTAAAGAAATTACAGGGCTGGTCATAGGAACACGCCCGGATGCGGTGGATGCAGAAAAACTGGATTATCTTGCTGAACTCGCTGAAGATTATTACATCTCTGTTGAGTATGGTATTGAATCCTGTTACGATCGAACACTGAAAAGGATCAACAGAGGACATGACTTTAACACTACAGCAAATGCCATTAGGGAAACCGCAAATCGTGGCTTGCCGGTTGGAGGGCACCTGATATTTGGTTTGCCCGGCGAATCTAAAAAGCAAATGCTGGATGAAGCTGCTGTTTTATCCGAACTGCCCATTACAACACTTAAATTGCATCAGTTGCAACTTTTTCGGAATACTACAATGGGTAAAGAATATTTGCTAAATCCGGACGATTTTTTATTGTTTGATTATGATGAATACAAAGACTTTGTGATTGATTTTCTGGAATTATTATCGCCTGAAATAAAAATAGAACGATTAGCAGGTGAAGCACCCCCTAAATATATTTTGGGTGGACAATGGGATATTCGAAATGATCAAATACTGGATGGAATAGAGCATAGAATGGAAGAAAGAAACACATGGCAGGGAAAAAAATTCCGTTTGCCAGCAAACTAATTATGAAAAATTTTTAATTCCACTGCCCCCTTTATTGGTAATTTGATAATGTTGTTCTATATTTGCAGCCTTGTTAAAAACAGATTAATAACAATAATTTTATACTCATGCAGAATAAAGGAGCGATAAGGCTTTTTGCCATAGTGTTTGCCATTGTGAGTTTATATCAATTGTCATTCACATTCTTTGCCTCAAAAGTTGAAAATAATGCTGATGAATATGCCAACCGTCAGCAGATTCAAACAATGGCCAAAGAAATGGCAGATGATGATCAGGTATTACAACGGTATTATTATGATTCTCTTTCTCAGGCCAGCCGGCAATATTTTCTGGATTCCATGGCCAATGAAGTGGTTTATAATATAGGTATCAGAAAATACACGTATCAGGAATGTAAGGAACGTGAGCTCAATTTGGGTTTGGACCTGAAGGGTGGTATGAATGTTACCCTGGAAGTTTCCGTGGTGGATGTTATCAAAGAACTTGCAAGGGATAATGTAGCTAATACACCGAATTCGGATTTTAATAAGGCAATAGACCTGGCCCGGAAAAAACAAAGAGATAGCCAGGAAGATTTTGTTACGCTGTTTTATGAATCCCTGAAAGAAATTGATCCGGAGGCAAGACTTGCACCTATCTTTCTTACCCGTGATCTGGAGGGACGAATAAAAACCAATTCTACTGACGAGGAAGTACTTGAAGTTATTCGCGAAGAGGCTGAAAGCGCTGTGGATCGATCTTTTGAAATTTTGCGTACACGTATTGACCGTTTTGGAGTGGCTCAACCAAATATTCAAAAATTACAGGGCTCCGGCCGCATTTTAGTCGAATTGCCCGGGGTGAAAGACCCTGAACGCGTTCGTTCACTCCTGCAGGGAACGGCTCATTTACAGTTCTTTGAAACTTTTGAATTCCCTGAAATCTTCAATATTTTTACAGAAGCCAATGAAAGAGTTTCCAAAGTCTTAAAAGAAAAAGAACTGCGAGCAGGTAAGGATTCAGTTGCTGCTGAATCAGATACCCTTCCCGAAGATGTTGTCTTGAGTGATGCGGAAGAACCTGTTGCTGCTGAAACAGAAACAGCTCCTCCTGCGGATACTTTACCGCTTGATGAAGATACAGCCATAGCGGACAGCGATACCAGTGTAAATGAACTGTTTCAACAACAGGACACAGCACAGGAGCAAACTGCTCGTGGATTGTTTAGTGTATTGATCCCTAACTTCCGACAGGATGAACAGGGAAGAACTTATCCGGCAAAAGGCCCGATTGTTGGTTATGCTGAAGTTAAAGATACAGCCAAAGTGAACCGGTATCTGAATTTTCCAAAGGTGAAAACCCTGCTGCCCAAAAATATGAAACTGGCCTGGACGGTCAAGCCAATGGAAGACAGGGAAGATATTTTTATGCTTATTGCCCTGAAAACAGAACTGGGTGGCGGTGCGCCACTTAGCGGCGAAAAAGTCGTCAACGCTCGTCAGGATGTAAGCCAGAATGGTGAAGTGGAAGTCACTATGAGCATGGATTCCGAAGGTGCTAAAACATGGAAGAGACTGACTAAAGAAAATATCGGTAAATCAATTGCTATTGTTCTGGATGGATATGTTTATTCTTTTCCAACCGTTAGAAATGAAATTGCCAGCGGACGATCCTCTATATCCGGTAACTTCACTACTGAAGAAGCAAAAGACCTGGCTAATATACTGAAAGCCGGTAAACTACCAGCACCCGCAGATATCGTAGAAGAAGCCGTTGTCGGACCTTCGCTCGGTGAAGAAGCTGTCAACGCAGGTCTGATTTCATTTATCATTGCTTTTATTGCCGTCCTGATCTATATGATTTTCTACTATAGCCGGGCAGGTATGATTGCCGATCTGGCCCTGTTGACCAATGTGTTCTTTATTTTTGGTGTCCTGGCATCCCTACAGGCTGTTCTCACATTACCCGGTATTGCCGGTATTGTCCTGACCCTTGGTATGGCTGTGGATGCTAACGTTATTATCTATGAACGTATTAAAGAGGAGATGCGCGCCGGTAAAGGTAAAAAGCTTGCTATTGCAGATGGCTATAAAAATGCTTATTCGGCAATTATTGACGGTAACCTGACAACTCTTATCACAGGTGTCGTCCTTGTTATCTTTGGCTCAGGCCCGGTTAAAGGCTTCGCTACTACACTTATCATTGGTATCCTGACTTCATTGTTCACGGCTATTTTCCTTTCCAGATTGGTATTCTCATGGATGGCCAATAAAAATATCAAAGCGACATTTAGTAATAAATTCACCATGAATACACTGGTCAATGCCAGCTTTGACTTTATCAGCAAAAGAAAACGTATGTACCTGATATCAGGTATTGTGATTGTTGCCGGTGTCATTTCCCTGGCTACTAAAGGCCTTAATTTTGGTGTCGACTTCAGCGGTGGACGCACTTATGTAGTTCGCTTTGATAATGATGTCAATACACTGAAGTTAACAGATTCATTATCCCGGAAATTTGTCGATGATGAAGGAAATACCTTTGAACCGGAAGTAAAAACCTTTGGACCGAAAAATCAGGTGAAAGTCACTACTGAATTTTTGATCAATAGTGAACAGGATATGGCCGACTCTATCGTAGAAGCTCGATTGTATGAAGGCTCGAAAGAATTCTTTTCAGATCAGATTGATCGCGAAGAATTCCTCTCCGATACAGATGATAAAGTGATCGGTAAGCTGAGTTCACAAAAAGTAGGTCCCACTATTGCCGATGATATTAAACGAAAAGCAGTGCTGGCAATTGCCATAGCGCTTGTCCTTATTTTTGTTTATATCGCTATCCGTTTCCGAAAATGGCAATATGGCCTGGGAGGGCTTTCTGCTCTTGCACACGATTCGCTCATCGCAGTGTCATTATATTCGTTCTTCCATGGAATATTGCCTTTTACTATGGAGGTAGACCAAACATTTATTGCTGCTATTCTCACAATTATCGGATACTCCATCAATGACTCCGTGGTGATCTTTGACAGGATAAGAGAATATAATAACCTGTACCCAAAACGATCACTTAAAGACAATATCAACCAGGCACTGAATAGTACACTTGCCCGTACATTTAATACCTCTGGTACAACCTTTGTTGTACTGCTTATTATTTTCCTCTTTGGAGGTGAAGTGATCCGTGGTTTTGCCTTTGCTCTGATGTTAGGTGTTCTCATCGGTACTTACTCATCGCTTTTCAATGCAAGCCCGATTGCTTATGATTTGATAGAAAGACAGCAAAAAAACAGGGAAAAGAAAGGCAAAAACACTAAAAAGCAAAATAAATCAAGCAGTAAGAAAAAGAAATAACTGCTGAAAATAATAAAATAAAGGGCCGTTATAGTTGATAGCGGCCCTTTTGTATATGATTTAACCTCATTTTTTAAACACATGAACATAAGTAAATTGTAGACTCTCTGAGGAATCTGATTATTTTATGAAAATATTAAATCCAATTATTTTTTTAAAACACAAAATATTTCCTTATTTTAGCAAACCTTTTAATATAATAAAAAACGTGTTCTGTAAGTTAAATATTTAACCAGGCAGGATATAAATGTAAGAAAAAGCTTCAGGTAATTCATTCTGTGGAGGTTTTAGGAGTAAAATTCATAGCGGAATGATTTATTATGAGGAAATAATAAAAAACAAACACATGAAGAGTTTTAAACCTTTTCTGATTTTATTGGTGATTATGATGGCATTTGCAGGTAGTGTAGATGCACAGAAAAATTACACCGAAGAAGCAGACGATGCTTTTTCCATGAAACAGTATCATGAAGCTATTGATCTTTATAAAAAAGCTTACAGCAAGTCTGGAAACAAAGCTGAAAAAAGACGTATTCTTTACCGGCTGGCGGAAAGTTACCGTTTAACTAATAGTATTCGCCGGGCTGAATTTGCCTATTTGCGAGCTATCCGGGCAAAATTTACCGACCCGGTAATTTATCTGCATTATGCTGATGTGCTTAAAAGCAGGGAAAAATATGAAGATGCCATTGAGCAATATAAGAAATACAAGGAAAAAGTCCCCGATGACCCCAGGGCTGATGTCGGTATAGAATCCGCTAAAATTGCCCAGGACTGGAAGGAGAATAAAACACGTTACAAAGTGGAAGCAGACCGGCGGATCAACGACCGCGAAAGCGATTTTGCGCCTATGTATGCCGATCGCCGGTATAAAACCGTCATCTTTGCCTCTACACGAAGGGAAGCTACCGGTAAAATCGATCCGAATACAGGTCAGGTCTTCTCCGATCTTTTTATTACGGAAATTGATCAAAGAGGTAACTGGAGCCGTGCAGATATTATTGATGAAGATGAGATCGTCAATACAGAAATGAACGAAGGTGCTGTCTTTTTCGACCGGCGGTTCAATACTATGTATTTTACCCGCTGCCCTATGGAAAAGAATAAAATCCTGAGCTGTAATATATATTTTAGTAAGAAGAGGGGTAGAACATGGAGCGAACCTGAGATGCTGAAGCTTGGTCCGGATTCCTTTACTTACGGACATCCTACACTGACCAAGGACGAAAGAACCATCATCTTTTCTTCTGATATGCCTGGGGGACATGGCGGAAATGACCTGTGGATGGCCAAACGAAGAAGCTCTACCAGACCTTTTGGGGAACCGGTTAACCTCGGCCCAAAAATTAACACCCCTGGTGATGAAATGTATCCATACCTGAGAGATGATGATCACCTTTATTTCGCTTCAAACGGGCACGTCGGGTTGGGAGGACTGGATATCTATCACACTAAAAAAGAAGGCGATGAATGGGGGAAACCTGATAATATGAAGGTTCCCATCAATTCACATATGGATGATTTCGGGATTACATTTAATAAAAATACCAGGCTACTGGAAGAAAACAAAGCCGAGGAAATGGGTTTCTTTACCACAAACCGCCGCGGCGGAAGAGGTGGTGATGATCTCTGGCATTTTTTGAAACCAGAAATTATCTTTACACTCAGTGGTAAAG
>JAIPAE010000018.1 GCA_021740245.1 Bacteroidales bacterium
CCAGTCCCAGCATAATATACCGAACATCTCCATTCTCCGATTGGTAAACCGGTAATTCAGGAGCTATCAACAATTTAAACTCTCCGGTCTGCTCTTCTTTCCATCCTTCCGGTACACTTATTTGATTTGTTGTTTTATATAAAATAAATTGATTTTTGATTTCTTTCATTTTTCAAATTTATCAAAGCTCTACAATCTTAAAAAATATATCTATAACCCTATTTTTGGACTATACCTATCGCATTATCCCCCATGATCTTTTTATACTTTTCTAGTGGGAGATTGAACGAATCAATCAGTTCTCTTTGGCGCAACATATAATTATCAGTACCATATAAAAGTTTATCAGCGAAACGTTCCAGAAACCATCTGGAGAATTCGTGATCCCGGTTTAATGCATTGAACCCACTGTTTCCAGATATATCAGCAAACAAATTATCGTATTCTTCAAGCAATCTAACAGAAATTCCTTTATTCTTTATCTTGCCTCTATCATATTTTATTATGGAATTATATTCCTGAGAAATAGCCTTCCAAAAAAGTGGTCCGTGACCAATGAAATTAACATCCGGGAATGCCTGAAGCTGTTGTTCAAATTCTGCCATATCAAGCATATATCCAGGAAAGTATTTCAATTTTCGTTGTATTGATTTCTCAAATAAACCGGTTGCATTTACAAATCGATCTATGTATAACCGGGAGACCCCGTTAAAGGCACCATTCATTAATTTCCCAAATTGCTTGTCAAAGAACTTATGGTTTTTAGCCATATAATGATAACGGGGTAACTCATTATGAAAAACAACCGGAAAACTAAGTTTTCTCAAACACTCCAGCATATGTGTAATTTCCGGATCACTCCAGCGCATAGTGACCTTTAATTCGCCATATCCTCTGATTCCATGCTCCGTATACTTTTTCAGAACCTTACAAACATCGTCCCGGGTTGGGTCCGGTGCATAGAACGGCACAATGCGACCTGGCTCATAATGATACGCTTCCATAATTTCTTCGATCGAAATATTCCTATATAAATCCGGTATTGGCGGGTTTATTTCTTCCCATGAGAACAACCATATCTGATCTATACGTTCCCTGTCAAGATACTCTTTTATCTTTTGCGGGTTAAATCCTTTCAGATTTGGGTGAAAATGAGCATCTACAATCATTTGGGCTATTGATATTTAATATTTAAAGCTCCGGCAACACACATAGCCAGTTTTAAGAATGTATTGTTTATTTTATGAACATGCATATACCTGTACTGTTTTGCACCATAGGTTCTGAAGTATCGCTCCACGGGTTCGATCATGCTTCCTTCAAAATCAAAAGCCTTTGTCTTTCCAGACATTTCCTGAATGGCAGTCCAGATGTTAAGACTCATAGCCTGGTGGGTCTCAAAGCCAGGATTCCGGGCACCTAACAGGTAATAAGCGCTTCTATTATCCCATACCATGAAAATGGCAGCATATAAACGATCTGTCTCATCAAAAGCGGCATAAGTCTCACCACAATGGTTTTCCCTGCAGGTTTTGATCATGTTTTGCAAATATTCAAATGAATAATGTGCTCTGTTATTTTGTTTTATTATTTTATAAAAATGAGGCAATTCATCATCTTTCATACTCCTGACTGTCAAGCCGCTATCAGCCTTTTTCAGATTTCTCTTCACATTATTTTTAAATCCTTCAAATACTTCTACCGGATCGGAAACATCCTCCAATCGGTAGGTATATCGGGTGGTTTGCTTAAAGTTATTCCAATAGAATGGGAGCCAGTTTTTTATGCCATGATGAAATCGTTGATTAAAATATCTGAAATGAGGAAGCTTATTAATCAACTCCTCCATAACTGCATGCTCATGTGACAAACGTTTCACATATTTCATATCATCGGGAAAAGGGATAAATGGCCCCATGTAAGGTGTCAATGGCGGCATACTTATAAACCCCCGGCGCTTAAGGAAATAAGGCAATACGCCGGTTATCCGGCCTTTTTTTTCTGCTAATGCAACACCCCATTTATCCGGCCCACAGCTTATATCTAACCAAAGTGGTTTAATAAAAAGTGGGACATCGTGTTCCTGACAGAATTTTTCATATCGTTCCCGTATATCCATTGTCTCCTTATTTTTTTATTATAGCCGGAGCCTTCGCTCCTTCCCTCAAATTCACATTCATAAATTCATCCAGTCTATCCAGTTCATATTTAGTATCTCCCATTAATTTTTCATAACGAATTCGCAATATATTTTTTTGCGGAAATAAATTTATGTCTTGATCAATAATTTTTTTTACTGATTGAATCTGGTTCTCAACGATTTCATCTTCCGATTCAAAAGATTTCATTTCAAGTTCCTGCGGATAAATACTCCAGAACTCATCTGGTTTAGTCTTCTTTTGCTTTCTGATCTTTCGTATAGATTTAGATGTATCCTTATCATTCCGGTCAATAACAATAATTCTGGCATCAGGAAATAATTCATTAATCAGTTTAAGGCGCAGGCTATTTGCCAGATTTTTAATTACCAAAGGCTCATCATAAATCGTTAGAATTGCTTCTAATTCCTGTTTTAGGTTTTTCTTTTTTTCAATTGTTAAATCCTCAGGATTTATCTGGTATTTTTTCCTGGGAAGAAACCTGTACCAGTAATTCCCGGCCTCACTGGGGCAATGCAATCCATAACGCAAAGTGTGTCCGTTTTTAGATCTAAAGCAATTATGTGGCTTATCAGCAAAATACCTGAAAGAATAACACATACCAGCTAATGGGAACTGGTGCATTATATCAAATACATTATCAAAATAACGCACTTTATAGCGGTTGGTAATCATCTGATATGTAAATGTTGAGCCTGTTCGTGGCACTCCGATAATGAATATCGGTTGCTTGTTTGATTTACGCATATCTTGATATTTCGCCAGTTCCGATCTTTCAATTTTGCCAAAAATGAATGACAATGCCGGAACTGTTCTGGACATCAACTCATATACAATGTTCCAAAAATTATATTTTGATGATATCAGGCCCACTGTTTTTCACAAAGATAAAGATTCCACCTAATTATTGTGCAATCATGTGTAACCAAAAAAGCAAACTCTACATTTTTTGGTGTTGAATCAACAACTCCCAAAAGGCTTAAGAGTTAAACCCTAATCAACAAGAAGCTTACGGGTAAGCTGTTCTCCTTTATCATTCGTCATACGGATAAAATAAACACCAGCTTGCAGTTTATTTAAAGGAATGATTTTTTGATCCCGAAAATCATTATTGTGATGATACACCAACCTGCCCGCTGGATCAAATATATCAACACCTGTCATAATCTGACCAGACGACACCTCCAGTTTTACTGATTCCCTGGCAGGATTTGGGTACAGATTCACTTTAAATGGTTGATGTATATTATGGATTGATGTATTGGAAGTATCTTGTTCATAATAATAAACAACTGTTAATTCCGGCCATAAACTGGAATTGCTATGGTCGCTTGAAGCAAATATCAGGCTTCTGTAAAATTGTTCCGTATATAGTCTAAGGTTCATTCCATAGTTAACATTAGGATTAGCATGCCAGTACTGAACAAAATCAGTAATATTAATATCCATGTAATCCTGATGAGCTGAAGTACTGGGTGGCAGATATTTTTGATTATCTATTGTAAAAGCAGGCGCTGTGTTCCAGGTCACCGTATTTTCATTCCATGGGTCTAATACTTTGGAAAGAAATCCGTCATTGTCCCCGGAAATTGTCTGGTGGCTTCCTCCGGCATTTGATGACGTATAATTTTGGTATAAATTGAGTTTGGCTGAAGCAATAGTGGCCGTATCTGGGATCCAATAAAGTTTAAAGCCAAATAATCCCCTACCTCCACATGGGTCACCTGAACAAGTCCATGCCAAAGCCATTAAATCCGGCTGTGAGCCCATATTATTATTTGGGTTTAAATAGCCCATATAAGCATCAAAGCCATCTTCAAAATTAAGCTGAATATTAATCGTATCCATGCTTGCAGGTAAACTGTCATAATATTCCACCACCAGCTTAGGGCGCTTAGCCGGAACAGCATGATCACTGGAAGCAAATAACAAGGCTTTATAGGCAGAGTCATTAAGCAATCGAAGCATCAAGCCGTTATTTGATGTCGGATCAGACACCCAGTCCTGAACAAAATCAGTAACATCAATATCCAAATAGTCCTCTGTGGGTGTGTTGCTTGGATGTAGATATACATTTTTATGGTCGTTTGTTGCCGGTTGATTATTCCAGGTAACGGCGTTTTCCGTCCAGGACTGTGTTACTTTTGAAAGTATTGCATCATTCACTCCGTTTGACATTTCATGAACACCATTTGCATTGGAAGAAGTATTATTATGATTTAACGACAATTTAGCACTTTTCACAAATGCTGTTGTAGGGATTGCTGATACATCAAATTCTATAATGCCTTTACCACCACATGGCACGCCCTGACATGTCCAGGCTATAGCCATAAAATCATCTGAACTTCCCTGGTTTACATTTGGATTTAACATTCCAAGATGAGCATCTTTACCACTGGCAGGCCCGGGTTGTAATGTTACTGTCTGAACCTGGGCTGTCAAAACTAACGTAAGATGTACC
This sequence comes from Bacteroidales bacterium, assembly GCA_021740245.1. Taxonomy (GTDB): domain Bacteria; phylum Bacteroidota; class Bacteroidia; order Bacteroidales; family PWNQ01; genus PWNQ01. The sequence continues at coordinate 4,624 of JAIPAE010000018.1, forward strand.
ATCAGTAAAAATAAAACAGCCCTTTTAATAAAAATCGTTTTCATTGCAGCAGTTTATTGATTTTAGTTATTAATTCTCATCAAAAATAGAATTAATTGTTTTAGATGTGAAATTTTTAAACTATTTTTTTAAGCTATTTGACGATTAATCCCAACAAGAAGCACACCTTTATTAAAGTCTTTCAGATCATTGAAAATATTCTTACTTTTGCATTTATTCTCAAAATCAACAAAGCACTAATAAGATGATTGAGGATTTGGTTTGTGTAATGAAAGGATCCTGTTATGAATAATAAAATACTGGCCCTGGCTGCCCACCCTGATGATATTGAGTTTTCCTGCGGAGGGACTATTCAAAAATACATAGAAGGCAAAAAAGATATTTATTATGTAGTATTATCGCCATGTACCAAATCATTGCCTGAGGGTAGTGAGCCCGACAGGTTATACAAGGAGCTTGAAAAAGCCGTAAGTCACCTGGGGATAAATCCGGATAAAATAATCCATTATCAATATCCTGTAAGGGATTTTCCGGCATATCGCCAGGATATCCTGGAAAATTTCATAAAACTTAAAAGGACTTATAAACCGGACATGGTATTACTACCTAATACTTTTGATGTTCATCAGGATCATTCTGTAGTTCGTGAAGAGGGCATCAGAGCGTTTAAGAATTCATCTATTTTAGGATACGAGTTACCCTGGAATAATTTGAAAATAAAGCAAAATTATTTCGTTCGACTGGAAAAAAGGCATATTGACGCTAAGCTCAGGGCTATCCGTGAATATAAAACCCAGGCCCAGCGTTATTACAATTCTGATGATTTCTTTTACAGCCTGGCTTCTGTAAGAGGAGTACAGATTAATACAAAATATGCGGAGACATTTGAACTTATTCGCTGGGTTGAATAACGCTTTTACTTGCTTCCGATTTCCCGCAACATATTTAATTGGTCTTCCCGGGGTTTACCGGTTATAATGTCCTGTACAGCCCAGTTATTATCATAAGGGATGATATCTATCATTTTATTTTCAGGATTAAAGATCACAAAGGCATTTCTGTTGGAATCAATAGTAATTATATTTCCGTTAAAAGCCACTGAATTTTGTATCCATTCAAAGCCAGACAGCATATCAGGCTTGCCTTTAAGTGTATCAAATCGATAACGGTATTGATTGTCCATCGATCCTATTACCACTTCACCACCTTTGGTATTTGTTGCCATATATTGATTTTTAAAACGACAACCACCATGAGGGCTTTTCATAGAATCGATCAGCATATTAATATCACCGGTGTTTTTATCGATACCAAAAACAGCACCTTCATGAAAAAATGTCGCAATTATATGATCGGTGTTTTGGGTATCGTAAACAACGGAATTAATAAAAGCAGCTCGCTTTGCTGTAGGCAAAGCCTGCTTCCGGGGGTCCTCGATAAAAATATGAGGAATATCATTCTTCTTCCAGTATTCAGCCTTATTTTTTTTTCGGGTCAAAAAAACTTTTTCACCAGTATCCGGATCATACCCATGATCAAAGCCATTTTCCCATGCAAACCATTCATCTGTTTTTATTTTTGTGTGCAGATCATATTCAAAAAAAGCATCGAACCCGGAAGAACTGATCAGGATTTTCGAATAATCGTCAGGATGAATATCTACTGTATGAATATAGCTAAACCAGGGGTCATTTATTTCTTTGATGTCACTATCCAAAACAAAAACCTTATTTTCAGATGAAACGGCCAGAATTCCCCCTTTGTAGTCAATACCACGTGGCTCCGTTAATTCAGCAAGAATCTCTGCATTTTTTATTTGCCCGTTATGAAATGTGATCTTAGCGACTCCACCAGTTGAAACAGCTCGACGCTCTGCACTTCCAGTTCTTTTTGATGTTTTGTCTTTTGTCTTTAGATACCTGTTTCTGATAGCCTGAAGATCAAAGCTTTTAATTGTTATCAATAGAATTATTTCCGGGTAAAAGCTATGATCAATCTTGAAATCTGACAAATAACTATATTTTTTACTCATCGGTCAATTGATTTAATTCTATGTTTAGCTTCCTTGTTTGCTGTTTTCTTGTATATTGGGAAAGGTCTACCGATGGATGCTTATATGCTATTCCATTGTTTTTTTTCCAATGATTATAGTACTTTTTCAGTTGTGCTTTAAACGATAACTTATTTTCATAATCACTCATTTGATCTCTTCCGGAATTGCTTAAAATTTTTGCTGCATCTCCGTCAGGTGGCCCCACTGATAATATCGGAGTTGACGAAGCAATGTACACAAATATCTTTCCGGTAATTATCAGAGAATTATTTCTGGTTTTTGGTATAATAAAAAGTAAAACGGAAGATTTTGTCATCATTTTAGTTGCTTCCGTATGCGGCACAAACTCCCTCTTCTCCATATTATCCTGTAAATTATTCTTATTGATTGCTTGCAATACAGTTCCGTCAATATTTCCTGTCAGCAATATTTTCAAATTCTCTGAAAAGCCAGGTTCTTCTTCTTTTAGTTCAGATAAAGCTTCCCAAACCATTATAACATTTTGGTTTGGCTTGAAATTTCCGATATATGAAACTGAAAACTTCTCCACAGGTTCATTAAAAGTCTTCTCCGGCATATCAATATCATCGAATCCATTAAAAATTGTCATTATTTTCTTTGCCCTGCCGTAAAATTCCTCCTGTAATCCTTCACTAACCACTGTCGTCAGATCAGCACTTTTCAGAACCTTAGATTCAAGATCATAATCCTTTTCTCTGGTTTTTTCTGTCCTGGGGAAAATACTGTTATAATAGATATTAACCCATGGATCTCTCAAATCGGCTATCCAGGGGATATTCAATTTCTTTTTTAGTTTTAAGCCTGTCAGGTGAGTACTGTGTGGTGGGCCTGTTGTAATGATACAGTCAATTTTATTTTCTTTGATTATTTGCCGGGCTGCTTTGTAAGCATAAGGCTTCCAGCCCATACGCGCATCCGGGATAAAATAATTAGCTCTTATGTAAAGGCTTAGCTTCTTGACCAAGCTTTTATCCGGTTGATAATCGATCAATCCAACGGAAAAGTTTTTACTTTTCTTTCCTGATAAAAATCCCAGCAATTTATACGGTTCAAATGTTTTAGTCCGGTGAACTTTTATGTTTTCCGGTACATCGTTCAGTAATGTTTCATCATACGACGGATATGTGCCGTTTTTAACCGTTAAGATATGTGGGTTCCATCCAAATTCGGACAGGTATTTACTCATTTTAAGGAATCGTTGTACACCCGGACCGGATGCTGGCGGCCAGTAATATGAGATAATCAAAACATTTTTCATATTTACTGGCTTTCAGATTCGCTATTTTTTGTTTTTCCTCCTATTTGTTTATTCCGTTGAACCTTACTCCGGATTAAATAAACAAATCCTCCTAACAAAATTACGATCAATAACACTGAACTAACCGCTGCAATGGTTCTGCCGGTATAATAAGCATCTGGTTTAAATTCAAACTCGATTTTATGTTCTCCCGGAGGTACTATCATGCCACGTAAAATGTAATTAACCCTGAAATGTTCGGCTTTTTCATCGTCAATATATACTTGCCAGCCTTCCGGGTAATATAATTCCGAAAACACAGCCAACTGCTCTTTAGTGGATTTAGCTTTATATATCAGATGATTGGGTTGATAATTCTCAAGTTTGATTTTAGCAGTCGTATCAGATTCAAAAGACTTACCTTCAATTAGGGTTGCATGTTGTTTTTCTACAATTGCTGTTTTTTCCGGGTCAAAATTGTTTAAAGCCTTGATAGCTGAATCAGGATTAGCTTCTATTTTATAGTTTGCCACAAACCAGGCATGCCCTAAAGCCCCCGGATTTCGTTGAGCGATTGGCTTCTTATTTTTAGGATGTCGGCTAATAAAATACTTAGTATTCAGCATATTGAAAACATCCATATTTCCTTTTGATAAGTGATAATCTATCATATCCTGATAGCGTTGTAATTTAGCACCATGATAACCACCAATAGAATTATGGAAATAGGAAGTACGAGCTTCACGGAAAGGGTCTTGTAATTGACTAAAAACCCTGAAGTTTGGGTCCGGGTCTTGCATAATTTGTAAATCAGCCTGTGAAGGAGAATACGGTTTTTCCATTTCCCTTTTGCTCACAAAGTTATCCTTATTCAGATACCGGCGATCGACCAGCCACAGATCAAGCAATGTCACAACAATTAAAATAAGCAGGGCGTATTGAGCTTTCAGTTTTTCTTTAACCCAAAGCCATAACGTTCCGGCACCCAGTAAGACAATAATCAATGAGCGAAAAGCATCAGAACGCATAATACGGATTCTGTCCTGACGAATTGCATCCATCAACCATCCGGGTATTTGACCACCTTCCACCATTTGGGCATCTTTCAGACCAACAAATGAAAAAAGCTCAGCCCCGCCAAGCAAAATAATGATGAGTAAACCTCCGACAATACCTGTTGAATACTTTAATGCTTTGATGATTTGCTGTCTGTCTACTTTCTTTTGATATATTCTTATCAATGCCAAAACGGCCATCAAAGGCAGGGTAAATTCAGGAATGACCAGAATCATTGACACCGCCCGGAACTTATTGTATGCCGGAAAATAATGAATAAAAAATTCCGAAAACCACTCCATATTCTTTCCCCATGAGAGGAAGATTGCCAGAACTGTAATAGCCAGTATCCACCAGCGGTATCTATCCTGTACGATAAACATCCCAAAGACAAACAGGAAAAAGATCAATGCCCCGACATAGACCGGTCCTGAAGTAAAAGGTTGCTTCCCCCAGTAAGTAGGTAATCCTTGTTTTATATACTTCCTGGCTTGCTGTGGAGGCACGCCTCTATCCACCATCGTTTTATAAGATTCGGAATCTTCTGTCAGCTTTTTCTGTGAAGCTCCTCCCATAAAATCAGGCACCAAAATTGTAAGCGTTTCATTTTTCCCATAGCTCCAGGCCAAGATGTAAGAGGGGTCTAGCCCTTCCGACTGATCATCTTTATTCAGACTTAATACGGGTTCTCCCCTTGTAGAATGTTGTCCGGCTTCATACGCCATCCAAAAGCTGACCATATTCACCCCTATGGCAATAATCAAAGCTGCAACCATTAATCCCACAGCTTTGAGTAGTGCCTTAATCTCTTTCATTTTGACATGATAAATCAGTTCCGAAATACCATAAGCCAACAATATCAGGAAAAGGTAATAAGTGATCTGAAGGTGATTCGCTCTTAACTGCAAGGCAGTAAAAATGGCTGTCAATATAAATCCTAAAATATATTTTTTCCGGAACAATAAATACACACCCGCAAACAAAGGAGGCATCAACCCTATGGCCAGTGCTTTGGTATTATGTCCTGCTTCTATGATAATGATAAAATAAGATGATAATGCAAAAGCAATGGCCCCGAATATTCCTATCCAAATATTTCGCTGAAGTACCATCATCAGGATGAAAAAACCAATAAAGTAAAGAAAAATCATATTTGCCGGACTCGGTAAATTCAACGTTAAGACCTTTAATAGCGGGATAGCAACATTATTCTTATTCTTTACTGAAATCTGGTATGCAGGCATACCTCCAAACATCCTGTTGGTCCACAACGCTTCTTCGCCCGTTTGTTCACGAAACTTTTGCACTTCCTGAGACATCCCTTTGTAATGTTGAACATCACTTTGTTTTAATCTTTTCCCTTCCAGAATTGGATTTACGAAAAGTACTGCCATTACAACAAATGCCAAAATGGCCAGAACATAAGGCAAAAATGATTTAAAGTCTGTTGTCTTATTCATAAGCACCGGTTTTATTCGTCATCATCGATTTCTTCAAAATCAACATAATCGCCCAGTTTATCGTCAGCTTTTTTTGAAGAAGCCTTTGAGGATTTTGTTTTTATATTGATGTTACCTTCTTTTTTCTTTTTTTTCTGTTTGTTTGCATCCTGATATTGATCCTGATAAAACTTTCTTTGAACATTTTTCATATACCTTCTCACCAGCCAGGGTAAAATATACCTACCCAATACCCTAAAAAACAGATAAAAAAGGATTACAAACAAAAGAAATTTCAGCAACATATCGGTTTCGTTTGATTATAGCAAAAATAAGAAATAAAAATACAATCAGAAGTGAAAACGTAACCATAAGCCATATTGTGTCTAATATTTTAATTTATACACTAAAAAAGGCTGACAACCGCCAGCCTTTTATATATTCTAAAGAAATCACTATAAACTCAAAAACCATTATCTTTTATGCCGGGGCTCATCGGATACGGTAAGTTTTTTTCTACCTTTAGTTCTTCTTCTGGACAAAATCTTGCGACCTGTCGCAGATTTCATACGTGCACGAAAACCGTGTTTATTCTTTCTCTTTCGATTCGAAGGTTGAAATGTTCTTTTCATTGTTCCGGTTTTTTCTGTTATTTTCCCTGTCAATAAGTGACAGTAAGTGTTGTTTTAAAGGTTTGCAAAGATAAATGTTTTTTCAGGTTCGCCAAATGAATTTGAAAGATTTTTTATCTCCTCATAATAAAAAAACGGGAATCCTTGTTGAATCAAGGATTCCCTTTGCTGAAATTTTTTAAACATTCTTACTTCTTAGGTGCATTTTTCAATGTATCCACCAGGAAGTTCCAGAATTTTTCAGTAGTTTCGATATTAATTTTTTCATCCGGTGAATGAGGAAAACTAATGGTAGGCCCAAAAGAAATCGCATCAAGATTTGGATAGGCATCTTTGATAATACCACATTCCAGGCCTGCATGAATCACTTTCACTTCCGGTACTTTTTTGTACAGACCATTATAAACATCTTTCATTGCCGCCAGAATCGGAGAATTAATATCGGGTTTCCAGCCTGGATAAGCACCTTTATGCTCCACATCAGCGCCGGCTAATTCAAAAACGGATCGTATCATGTCACCCAGTCCTTCCTTACGACTATCAACGGAGCTACGCTGTAAAGTAGTTATCTGTGCTTTTCCGTTTTTAACAGTAGCTATACCCATACTGGTAGATGTTTCAACTACTTCAGGCATATCTGCGATATAAGACATCACACCATTTGGACATCCGAAAATAGCTTTCAATAAAGAATCCTGCTGTTTCTCGTTCATTACTTTAGATGGCATTTCATGCTCCTCAGCAAAAAACTTGAGATCCGGCTCAACAGTAGTTAATTCATTTCTGACCATGCTTTCATAATCCGTCACAAATTTCTCAAAATCGCTCGTTTTGTCTTCAGGCACTACAACAATTGCTTCACCTTCGCGTGGAATAGCGTTACGAATATTTCCCGCTTCCATTTCAGCAAGGCGCAATCCAAGCTTTTGTGCTTTAAACATAAACCTGTCAAGCATTTTAATCGCATTACCACGCCCCAGGTGAATATCAAGTCCTGAGTGTCCACCTTTAAGTCCTTTCACAACAAGTTTATAAGTTTTCATGCCAGCAGGAACATTATCTTCTTTATACTTCATAGTAGCAATAGTATCCATACCACCGGCACAACCAATGTAAAGTTCGCCTTCATCCTCTGAGTCCATATTGATAAGTATTTCGCCATCAAGCAAACCGGATTTCAGACCAAAAGCGCCTGTCATACCTGTTTCTTCATCAACAGTCACTAAGACTTCTATCGGACCATGTTCAAGTTCTTTGGATTCCAGTACAGCCATTGAAGCTGCAACGCCGATACCATTATCTGCTCCAAGTGTGGTTCCTTCAGCAGTCACCCATTCACCATCAACATATGCATTGATAGGGTCTTTTTCAAAATCATGTGTTACATCATTATTTTTCTGTGGCACCATATCAATGTGACCCTGAAGTATGATACCCTTACGGTCTTCATGACCAGGAGTAGCCGGTTTTTTGATGATTACATTTCCGGTTTCGTCCATAATGGTCTCTAAGCCCAGTTTCTCACCAAATTCCTTAACAAATTCAGCAGCTTTTAACTCTTTTTTTGAGGGTCGCGGGATGTTGGTTAAACTTTCAAAGTGTTCCCAGACAACTGCTGGTTCAATTCCTTTTAAATTACTCATAGTTTCCTCCAAATTATATTTTAAATTAATATTCAATAAACCAATTAATAACAACAATTCACAAACAAAAAAGATTCTTCACATATTATCATCTTTTCTCAAAAGTTGCTGAAATGTAATATACCTTTGTTCATAAAGCATTGATATGAATGAAAGCACTCTGTCATAGCTTTCTTCCATATCCGGATATTCTTTCAAAAGCTCATCAGCAATATCTTTACTTGTTTTCACTCCGTTGATTTTCAGCCATACTTTTGAGCCTGTATGATCCAGAAAAATCTTAAAATTATCATTGCGTGCAGGAGCAATGAAAAATTTTCTCATCCAGTTTTTTTCAAATTTAGGCACCACAAGTACGACTTTATTTTCATCAGTAATATCATGTTCATGCCTGCGGACAGGGATTAAATCAAGGGCATTTATATTTTTCAGTATTTTCCTTCTTTGAAAGATATTCATTTTATCAAAATTGAACCCCAAATATACAAAAAAAGGGCAGTCTGAAAAGGCTGCCCTTCTTAAGATTTCATAATATTCATTTATTGATTATCCGGGTTCTTGTCATCCGGCATTTGTTGATCATCCAGATCAGCAGATTTTGAATTACGCAATGGTATTCTAACCAGGATAATTCCCAGAACCACAAAGAGTGCAATAGAAATTAAATAGGAAGGATTATCCATTCTCCAGACCTCGACTTTTCCAAAGGCAAGTCCGGCAAATAATAATCCAATCAGAGCTTCACCTGCAATTAATCCTGATGCAAGCAGAATGCCCAGGTTTTCCGTTTTCGCCTTTCGTTTTTCAGAATGTTTTCGTCTATTTTGGAAATATTGAAGGATACCTTTAATAATTCCACCAACAAAAATAGCAAAGGTTGTCATCAGCGGAAGATACATACCAATAGAAACGAGCATAGGGCTTTTCACCTGCATAAGGATAAAACCGACGCCCATTAGCATGCCTACGATAATCAATGGCCAGGCCATATTACCACCGATAATACCCTGTGATAAGATGGCCATCAGGCTGGCTTGCGGTGCCGGAAGTTCCTTGCTTCCAAAACCTCCTACATATCCCATTTGCCTGCCAACTTCGATATCCCCTTCATGCAGGATCAACAGCGGAAGGAAGAGAACAGCCGATGCTGCTACGACTCCTATTAGATCACCGACCTGCATTTTCCATGGAGTACCACCAAGCAAATGCCCGGCTTTCAGGTCCTGTAGCATCTCACCGGCAACTGCAGCAGAAACACACACAATAGCAGCCACAGCAAGTGTAGAAGCAACACCACTTTCACCACGGGCTCCAAGGATAAGCATCAACAGTGCAGTAACCACCACAGTGGAAATGGTTAAGCCCGAAATAGGGTTATTGCTGGAACCGATAATACCTACCAGGTATCCGGATACTGCCGCAAAGAAAAATCCGAAGATGATCATCACGGCTGAAGCAACAATAGCCACAATAATTTCGGCATCAAATACAAAATGAGCGATCATGTATGTGGCGATTCCGGTTGCGACCAATCCAACCATAATCCAGAGAAAGCTAATATCTTTTTCGGTTCGTTTGGTATTTGAAGTACCTTTGGCCGCTTCTTTCAAGTCATTTACAGAGCGTTTAATTCCCTGGGTAAGGCTTTTGCGCATACCCCAGAGCGTCCATGCTGTCCCTACCAACATTCCACCAATTGCAATGGGACGAACAATGGATTTCCAGATTTCCATTATCTGGAATTCAGGTTCTGCAACGGTAGCCTTTGCAGCCTCCAGGGTTTGTGCTATGTTTTCAGAAACCAGGAATTGTGCCCAGGCATCCAGATCAATGAAAGGCGCCACAAAGTAATAAGCCAAAGGCGTTAGCAAGCCCCAGGCAATTACGCCTCCTGAAAAAGTCAACGAAGCCAGCTTGGGACCAATAATATAACCTACTCCAACATAAGCGGGTTTTAGCCCGGGGCTACCAAGTAATACGCCACCCTTAGCTTTTATAGCTTCTCCGGCACCTGTGATAAACTGAGTCTTAAATGCTACAAACTTTTCCCAAACCGGCATAAAAAGCCTGAATTCGCCCATCGTTTTGATTAAGGCACCAATGCCCATGGCTCCAAACAAGTATCCGGAACCACCACCGGTTTGACCGGTTTTGTGAATTTCTGATGCTGCCACAGATTCCGGAAAAGGAAGCTCAGCATCATTAACCATCACCCGGCGTAATAAAGCAACAAACATAATACCCAGTACACCACCGGTTACCATGATTAATGCAGAGATAACATAATGGCCCGGAGTATAAAATTTTTCCCAGATACCACTAATGTAAAATGCCGGTAATGTGAAAATTGCACCGGCAGCAACCGACTCTCCGATAGAGCCAACTGTTCTGGTGAAATTTTCCTCAAGAATGGTCCCTTTCATGGCGCGTAAAATTGCCATCCCTATGACAGCCGCCGGATAAGTGGCGGCGATTGTCATACCGGCCTTCAGACCAAGATAAGCATTGGCTGCACCAAGAATAATTGCGAGAACCAAACCTATAATCAGTCCACGTAAAGTGAACTCAGCCATTTTTGTTTCCGAAGAAACAAACGGTTTAAAATTTCGGGTTTGTTCAGCCATAATATAACTATATTTTTAAGATGAGTTTTTTTTGGAAACAGCTAATTACGGAATTTTAGCGATAAAATCAAAGTATTGATTCTTAAGATTGCTTCTAAATAAAGAATATGGTCTATGAATTTGTAATCCTCTTTGACTTATCCTGTCATTTATCAAGATGCTGAGTTCACCGGTACAAATGAATAAGTTTTTTAGTCTCAAAATAAGGATCATCAAAATACTTATTTAAAGCATAAACGGATGCCCTCATATTGGTCTCGCGCAATTCTTCATTTATTTCTCCTCCCTTCAAATAAAGTATCCCATTCGGAAAATCATGTCGTTGGTCTTTAATTATGTTTTGAGCATTCAACCATGATGTAAATTTTCCCAACCGGGTGACAGCACGACTAACAATAAATTCATAGGACTCTTTGTGATTCTCAAGTCTTACTTGTTGAGCAGTAACATTTTTAAGTCCAGATTGACTAACAATATCCTGAACTACTCTGATCTTTTTAGCCGTACCATCTATCAAATGAAACTGGCATTCAGGGTACATGATCGCGAGGGGTAACCCAGGAAGACCTCCTCCGGTTCCAACATCTAAGATTTTGGTTCCGGGCTTGAACTGAAATATCTTCGCAATCGACAGGGAATGAAGAATGTGATGAGGAATTATATTATCCTCATCTTTCCGTGAAATCAGATTGATCTTTGAGTTCCACTCCAATAATAATTTACTCAGATGGTCAAGCAAACTTACTTTTTCATCGGTCAATTCAGGCATATAGTTTTTGATAGTATCCATATTGAGGCAAATTTAATAACAATTCAATGTGAATAAATAAAGAAAATCAAATCTGTCTCGTTCTTTGAGCAATATATTTTTGTTGTTAAAACAGAGAATTGTTTACTAAAGATTTCCGGTTATGATAGGCAGAAATACATTTATTTTAATTTTTATACTAAACTTGCTAATACCATTGGCTTTACATGGTCAGGCGTCTCAAAAAAAGATAACCCCTGCTGAATATATTGAAAAGTATAAAGTAATCGCTATCAAAAAGCGACTTGAATATAAAATACCGGCTTCCATTACGCTTGCTCAGGGTCTTCTTGAATCAGGTAATGGTAATAGTCCATTGGCCGTAAATGCCAACAATCATTTCGGTATTAAATGTCATAAAGGATGGACAGGAAAAACCTATCATCAGGATGATGATGCTAAAGATGAATGTTTCCGAAAGTATGACAACCCTGCAGAATCTTTTGAAGATCATTCCCTTTTTCTGACTACCCGAAGTCGCTATAACTTTTTGTTCAATTATGATGTTACGGAATATAAAAAATGGGCTAAAGGATTAAAAAAAGCCGGTTATGCAACCAACCCCAGCTATGCTCATTTATTGATCGATTTAATTGAACGATATGATTTGCATACCTATGATACAATGACGATTTCGGAGGCTAAGAAAGGTAACAAAAAATCCGTGAGCCATGAAATAATTGCCGGTAATGCTAATATTCGCCAAGAAATTAATCATGAAAACAAAAATCAATTTGCCGAAGTAAAAGATCCCGGGGAAGCGAAAGTTGGCACTAACGAACTTATGGTAAAGCGCAAGAACCGTATAAAATATGTCATTGCCAGAAAAGGGGACAATCCGGATGTTATTGCAGAGGAATTGGATATGTGGACCTGGCAGATCAGAAAATATAATGAATTGGATGGAAAGCGAACTATAGATGCAGGTGATATCGTTTACCTTCAGCCGAAACGCCGTAAGGGCTCAGAAAAATATCATACGGTACAGGAAGGAGAAACCATGTATGAGATTTCCCAAAAATATGGCATAAAGCTAAAGCATATATACAAAAAGAATCACATGGAAGAAGGCACTGAGCCCAACGTTGGCCAAAAACTCTGGCTTAGGAGAAAAAAACCTCAGAATTAATAATCAATCAGCATTGGCTTTTCAGCCTTTTTATGTCGGGCAGCAATGTTCAGTCCAACATGCACATTAAAAAATTTGGTTTGCTCCGGTTGGATTGCTGCCAGCCAATTATCAGAGATTACATACAACTGAAACGGCCCCAAATTCATCGCAGCACCTAATCCTATATTCATCAGATTTTCCGGCATAGCTGTATAGCTTGCCGAAAGGCTCAAAAACCGTCCAAAACGATGGCGATAGGAAGCTGTTAAGGCAGGCCGGAATGCATCCCCAAAAAACTGACCACGAAACAGTAATCCAAGATTGTTCTTATCATTGAGATGGTATTGCCCGCCTAAGTAGAATCGTGTGGTAAGGGGCATTTTGTAACTACCTTCCTTGTCCTGTATGTTAAATTTATCTGCTATTGAATCCAGGGTATTTTGGATATCCTCCTCAATAAGAGAATCATTCATTCCCACATAATCATAAGCATCAAATCCTTCAAAAGTAACTTTGGTTTTTTCATTTTCATAAGTATAGCTGTTGCGGTTAAATTTAATTGAGCCCAGGTCAACCACACTTCCCGTAACAGATAATTTATCACTGGCCATGAACCTGAATCCGGCATCCAGTCCCACGCCCCAATTAGCAGTATTCAAGAGATATTCTTTAGGGTCTATATTCTGATTATCTTCTGTATTGTCAGGGTCAAAGCCAGGAGGTAAAGTCATATGGCCCAACAATTCGGCTTCTGCGTCTATTGCATAGCCATCTTCTGCTGTATAAAGGCTGGCATAGGCATTTTCAGTCCAGGCATTGGCTTTTCCATACAGTAGTTTAACCCTTAATCCAGCAGACCAGAATTCCGGTTGTTGCCAGGCAAAACCCACCGCATATTGTCTGTAATGCGTTGTTTTCAGGTTCAAGGGCTTCATTTCGATTGTTTCTCCAAGGTAAGCTCCATTACCGTTGTATGGCAATCCCAGCAACTGTTTAGGATAAGCAAACCTAAAATTAAAGCGTTCGCTGACCGCAAAGCTGAAATACATTTTTTTATTGGCAGTAAATCCCAAAGAAAACAGCTCATGGGCATAGTGTAAAGATATGCTGTTTGCATCATCCAGTTTCTCATTAATAAGTTCATCAAGTAAAAGATAGCTGGAATCACCTCTTGTTTCAATAACATCGCGGAAATGAAATCCTGAATTATACCCTTCTGCATATATCGAAGATATCCCGGGAAAACTAAAATGGAACCTCAGATCAGGAACTAAAGCCGGATTTTCATAGTGAGCCTGTGGCAGGGCGTCCATGAAATGAGATGTCATATCAGCCTGGCCAATGGATTGAAAAGGCAATATGAAAAAATAAAAAACGACAGGAATGATTAAGATTTTACGCATGGCCGTTGATATTAAAATTTTGTTTTTATTGCAGCCTTAACCCCTACTTTTATATCCACAGTATAATCCGAATAGATTTTTACTGTGCTGTTTCCATCATTAACTGTTGATGCCTCAACATTAATTATTGCCCGTTTTGCATCCAGGATATTGCTAATTGATTGTTTTTCTTTTTTGATGTAGGTCCATTTTTCAACCGGAACCGATACTTTGAAATCGGGGGCCGGACCGGGGTCTGCAGCCATCAGAATATTTTCCTTGCTGCTGAATAAAGAATCCAGAATAACCATATTTGTATCGGCAAAATATACCTGAACTTTAGTATCAATGGGAAAACCGTTTTTCATGTATACTTGTAATTCGGCGCTTTCCATCTCAGCGTCTTCGCCTAAGCCTTCCGACATATCAAAATCGATTGTATCATTTAACGAAAAGCCCGAAGCAGTTCCGTGTAAAGGTAATCTGGTAATAGCATTTACCGCCAGAACACTGGTATCTAACGCAAAATTATATGTTGGCCCGGAAGGATTGGAAATGCCTTCCAGATCATGAATAAAATATTTTGGTTTTATAGCAAAAGCATCTGTGATATTAGAATTTGTTTGATTCAATGTTTTTTCGGTTATTATAACATCTCCAACCTGATTCAAGCCGGGATGATCTATTAAAATATCATCCAGCGGAGTCCCGGACAGTTTTGTAATATTAACCTCATCCGGATCACGGTACGTTTTAATCTCATTAAAACTAAACATCCCCGGAATTCCAAATGAATTCAGGAATTGCAAGTTTACAGAAGGGGATTCTATAGTTAAATTTACAAAATCATTGTCAAACAACTTGATATCAACAGTATCCTCATCCATATTAAAAGTATACTGATCAAAGTATCCGTAGATTCTGTTAAACATTATATTTGAAAAAGCACTCTCAACATTAAAAAAGTAGGGAGAATTATTGGGATTACTATCTCCGTATACTGTTATTTTAATAGTTGAGCTCAACATATTGTTTTGCCCTGAATGGGTGAAATGAGCAGCGTACCCGCTAATATTCAAATTTTTAACAACACTATGCGGAATTGAACCGCTATAATTAAATGGCATTACAGTATGAAATGGTAAACCATTTTTTACTAAACCGGGTATGGTAATTTCAATTTTTGCATCGTAATTCAGGTCACTTTCTATATTAAACTGCAAATTTCCGGATTTAAAAACCAGAGTATCTACAATTTCATTAGAAACCGTATATAAAGACATTGTATAAATAAATGTATTGGAAACACTGTCGCCTGCAGGTATGCTTCCCGGGATTGACCAGTTATATATGGAACTTGTATCCTGATTATTTAATTTTATTAATTCCTGAGCTGTTTTGCTGAAAATCTTATTCTTATAAATTAATGAAACGAGATTGTCCGGATCGACTTGCCATTGTTGTTCATCACTTTCATTGACAAGATCAAGCATTGATACAGATGAATTTATTACAGGAGCTGCAATTTCAGGATTCCAATAATTGCTCCCCATTTCCTTAACATCAAATTTGTCTTTCATGCAAGAAAATGTTATAATAGTGAATAATAGCACTATAGAGAGAATGCGTATGGATAATTTCATGGATACAGGATTTAAGTCATATAAGAAGTTCTATTTTTATGGCCACTTAAAATGATTAATTTGCCAACTAAGATACTTTAAAAATTTCAAGAAATCAACTGAATCAAAAAACTTTACAAGTTTATATATTTTCAGATAAGCAGTTAAGAAATCAATCGGATAACGGAATGCTTTCTATACGTTTATCTGTTGAAATAATAAGGTTTCCTCCCCTTTTATCGCTTTTATCGTATACCAAAACAGGGAATTGACTAAAAACAGGGTCTTTAAAAGTTTCCAGGCTTTCCGGTTTAATTTTTACTACTTCCTGATTTGTTTTTCTTAGTATCAGTCTTATCGAATCTTGTGTATGAGGAATATCTTTTATATCCCCAAGTACTTCAAAATCAAACTCCCTTTTTTCAATAATTTGATAATCTTGATTATAGACATACAGGCTATTGTTATCCAGGAATATAAAATCTCTTTTTCCATCTCTGTCATAATCAGCAAACTCAAATTCAAAATTTGGGCTGAATTCATTAAGAATGAATTTATCTACTTTTCCTTCCTTATCAATAAAGATAATTCTTCCATCTTTATCGGTTGTCATCATAACCTGTTTTCCATCTGTTGTTAATTTATAAAAAGGTATTTTACTGTTATTTGTAAATGCCGGCTGCGGGACTATTCTTTTGACACCTCTCCTGCTTAAAAAATGGACACCTCCAGCGGTATCAGCGACAATTATAAAATCCTTATTATCCAGAACAATACGCTGAATTTTAGCCAAAACCAGATGATCACTTTGGTATTTTTGCCATCCTTCTACCTGTGAGCCATCTTTCCGGTAATTATAGATATATTTATCCTTTCCGGCCATCAAGATTCGATAATCGCTGGTATTTTTATAATCGAAGGCGGATAATGGATTTCTGCTTATTACATCAGTTTGAAAAGGAAACCCTTCTACATGCTTCCCGTTTAGAGCAATACAATAAACATAAGACGGCGTATTAAACAAATATTGATACTTACCGTTATTGTAGTAATCAATCATTTCGACACCACCTACTGGAAGTTCTTTCAACCGGATTTTCCATTCAATTTTACCATTTATATTAATCAAATACATTTGTTTTTGCTTGTCGAAGGCGACAATCTTCTTTTGTTTGGTGTAATGATCCACCACAAATTCGGGTTTACAAGCCAGGGGAGCTTCCAAAGCCAACTGCCAGCCTGAACTCACCTCCCGGCGAGCTGTATCGGATTTGAAATAAAAGTTGGTGTATATCTTATCTCCCTGATACTGATATTGAAATCCTCCTAAAGGTATATCATTGATTTCATCGGTATTATTTAACAGGAATGATCTTGCTTTGACATCAAGTCGGGAAGCAAGAAAATCCTTGCCATATCGTAAGTTATAGTAAAGATAGATATTTGCCTGACCGGCAATTTTATCCGCAAATGCCAGATATTGTTTATTGTTGTTTAGTGTATTTTCCAACATATACTGGTTTATAGCATATTGAGCTGCTTTTTTACTGCCGCTAAAAACAACATATTCATCAAGAATGGTATAGTATGGTTGTTTAAAAACATCAAATTTTTTCCCAAGGAACATTCTTAACAAATAGGGATTTTTTAGATGCCCAATTTCAACTCCCCTGTAATTCATGGTATCAGTCTCAACTCTGTCTGTATTTCTGATCGCCCCGGATATTTTATCCAATGATTGTTTGGCTTCTTTAGTATCTCTCGCCCTCACTATAGCATAATTATAATATTTCCCCTGGGGGTCACTGACAACACATCTGGCAAATTCGTCATCTATCCATGAGAGGAAATACTCGTTCAGATTCAAATCATATTTTGCATTAAAGTTAGTTACATATTTTTTCTGCTCATCAGCTTTATCCAGCTTTTGTTTGTATTTCGGATAAAATGTATTGAAATCATCATAGCTGTAATAAGAGAGTAATGCAGTTCTTGCCGGTAGAATATCAGTCATTTTGATATTCCCCGGGTTTTGGTCTTTGAATATTTTCAGATAATGTTTTGCAGTATCATTTACCAGCGTATTTCCGCTGAACCATAATCCATCATCGGACATCATAAGGTCTGCTTCAGCCCAACCAGCATAATTTGACCAGTTACTAAAAGCCGTAACGTAGTCATCACCTGCAAGACGGGATAAATAACGATGTAAACCCCGGTGATTGAAAAATACATTGGCTTCTACGTCTTTTCCCCTTGCTTTATAAACTTTTCTGAATTCTGCAATAGTCAGAATATGCTGCTCTTTTTTCAAAAATGTTAAAGATTGCTGCAATAAATCCCTGTCCATGCTTGCAATCAAAATTCCTTCCGGAACACTAAAGTAAAATTTCAGAGAATCATTAATTTCTGCTTTATAGTAAGTATAGGGCTCATCACCTGTTTTGCTTATTTTGCTGTGTTTGCCTATAAAATCAATAACCTTTTTTTCTTGCCTGGTATTGGATAACTGCAACAACCCCAGGTAAGAAAAATGATCACCGCCTCTATAATGCAAGGATAAGAGTAAAGGTTTCTTTTGGACCCATCTTTTAAAATCCTCATCTTGTTTTAGTAAAGAGTCAAGATAATCTGTTTTTTTAAAAAATCGATCAATCTCTGTAATATCCTGTAATTGTTTTGCAATGTTCTGATTTTTCAGGTATTCCCAAAAATTACCAGGATGTTTTAATTCAATAACAGCGGAGCTATTCACAGGAACAGCATGATAAACCGGTGTAACACCCTGGGTCAGCTTCTTATAATATCTGACCCCGAAATAACCTCCCGGAATCAGAATAATCAAAACTAATAAACCGATAAGCAAGTTTTTGGTAACCTTTTTATTTTTCATATTGACTATTCATAACTTATTGATTTCAAAAATAAGCACAAAAGAATTTTTTATTACCGGCACAAGAAAAATAAATTAACAGTCTTGTGTTGACATAATTAAAAATCCAAAGTAAGTTGAGGATTCAGGTTAAAGCTTTTACGGTGATATTTTGTAACACCATATTCAGCAATTGACTTTTGATGGTCTTTTGTGGGATATCCTTTATTTTTGTTCCATCTAAATTCAGGGAACTCTTCATGCAATTTCATCATAATCAGGTCTCTTTCTGTTTTTGCCAGTATACTTGCGGCTGCTATTGAAAAGTAGAGCCCGTCCCCTTTAATAATACATTGATACTCGATTTTCTTGTAAGCTTTAAATCTGTTTCCGTCTATTAACAACATCTCAGGCACAGGTTTCAATTCATCTAATGCCATATGCATGGCCAGATAAGTTGCATTCAGAATATTAATTTCATCTATTTTCTCATTCCATACTATACCAATGCCGTAAGTTACGGCTTCATCTAAAATGACTTCTCTGGTATTCATTCGTTTTTTGTGATTGAGTTTTTTAGAATCATTAACCAGTTGATTGCTAAAATTTTCAGGTAAAACAACAGCAGCAGCCACAACCGGACCTGCCAGGCACCCTCTTCCTGACTCATCCAGGCCGGCTTCCAAAATCTTTTTATCACGATTATACCGGCTTTTTAAGCTCATATCAAAATAAACTAATTGTGGGAAAATCAATCTGAAACCATGCTTCTAAGTGACTTTCCAAACGATAAACAGTAACCAGAATAATGAAGATCCAAATTAGGGATTCTGCTATTGTTTTCTTCCTCAACCCCTCCAACATACTGCTCAAAAAAATAGCCGCCACTGGGATTAACAAGATAATATGCTGAAAAAGATTAAAAGAGTAACCACTTAATAAAATAACCAGTATAATATACCAGTTTAACATGGCAATAAACCGTTGTACCCGAATAACTCTTTCATTTTGATGAATTAGGGCATATACTACCGAAATCAATATAAAAATCAAAATCATTACTCCTACCAATAACTCGGGTAGCGTACTTTTAAACATAAACTTCCATGTTGTAAAAGCCTGACCTAATATTTGAAAGTGAGCATTTGCATCCCCTTTCCAGAAATAAAAGGTAAAGAGACCAGCCAGAACAGGCAATAAGCCCAGGAGTGAAAAAAATATTTCCCGGAAAGTCAGTTGTCGGTAAATAATCAATACCACGATAACAAAAATCCACAGCCCCAGGACAGGAAAATAGAATAGGCTACCGATTCCTGCAAACAGGGAAGCATGGAATACACTTCTTAATGTATTTTTATGATAATAGGCATTGATCATAGCATTCAGAACAGCCAATGCAAAGAAATTACCTATTACAGCCGTGCCAGGCATTAAATTACCCTCAAGAGAAGCCGTAAATAACAAATATAAAAAAGCAGCCAGATATGATGTTTTTGAAAGAAAGCCGATGCGGTGTACCAGATAGTTGATCCATAGAGATTGAAAAAGAACTGAAAGGAGAGCAATCACTCCAGCCCAATAAGGTTGGTTTTGCATCACATTCTCTAAGATAAAAGCCAGGGGCTCTGCATGCTCCCGGTAGCTCCATGTTTCAACTCCGAAAAGGAAACCTAACCATAACAGAATGGCTGTAAAGATAATACCCAGCAACTGTTGGAAAGGCATATTGGATGTAAAGTACCTGATCAGCATAGCTTAATCTGTAATATCTTTACCAATGTCAATTCTATAATATTTTTTATCAAATATGACCTTATCCATAGCGTCATAAGCTTTTTTTCCGGCCTGTCTGATGGACTTTCCCATACCGGTTAAAGCTAAAACCCTTCCACCATTTGTTATGACTTCATTATTTTGCATTTTTGTTCCTGCATGAAATACTAATACATCTTCAATATCCTGAAGGCCTTTGATATGTTTTCCTTTTTCATACTTTTGAGGATATCCCCCTGAAGCAGCAATAACAGCAAGTGCATAATCAGGATTTATTGATATTCGCTCTGTTAGGTCTTTTTTACTTGCTGCATTATAGCACAACTGCAGGAAATCATTGTGTATACGAGGCAATACTACCTGTGCCTCAGGGTCACCCAGTCTTACATTATATTCAACAACATAAGGATCACCCGCTACATTCATTAAACCAAAAAACAAGAATCCTGTATAATTAAGCTTTTCTTTGTATATTGCTTCTATTGTTGGTTTTACGATCCGGTTTTCCACTTTTCCCATAAATTCCTGATCCGCAAAATTGACCGGAGAAACACATCCCATTCCTCCTGTATTTAATCCTGTATCTCTCTCACCTATGCGTTTATAATCTTTTGCAACAGGCAGTATCTGGTAATCTCTGCCATTAGTCAAAGCAAATACTGAACATTCAATACCATCGAGAAATTCCTCTATAACCACTATTTCAGAAGCCTCACCAAATTTCGAATCAATCAGCATTTCTTTTAGTGCTGCTTCAGCTTCATCATAAGTCTCTGATATAACAACTCCTTTTCCGGCAGCTAATCCATCAGCTTTAATAACATAGGGGGGCTTAAGTGTTTTTAAAAAAGCTCTGCCTTTTTCAAATTCATTTTTGTTAAAGGATGCTGATGCTGCTGTAGGAATGTTATATTTTTTCATGAAATATTTAGCGTACTCCTTACTGCCTTCCAACAATGCAGCTTTCTTAGAGGGGCCAAGGATTTTCACATCATGCAGGTCTCCATCATTTATGAAATAATCTACAATACCGTCTACCAAAGGTTGTTCCGGCCCAACAATAACAAGGTTAATATTCTGGCTGAGCACAAAATTTTTCACCTGTTGAAAATCCTGAATATTCATATCTACATTTGAGGCCACCCTTTCTGTTCCGGCATTTCCAGGTGCTACAAAAAGTTTGTCCAGGGCTTTGCTTTTGCTAACCTTCCATGCAATAGTATGTTCTCTGCCACCGCTTCCAAGTACTAAAACATTCATAATGTTAATCTTCTTTGATTCCGTATGCCAGATCGCCTGCATCACCGAGGCCAGGCACTATATAAGCCTGGGCTGTAAGCTCTTCATCCAAAGCAGCGATCCATAAAGTTATATTTTTATCCCGTATTTTCTTTTTCAACTCCTCTATTCCTTGTGTGCTGGCCACTACAGAAACGATGTGTGTCGTAGCAGGTTTTCCTTTTCTAAGTAATTCATTATATGTTAATACCATTGAATGGCCGGTTGCCAACATCGGATCGGAAATAATTAAAACCTTGTCATCAAGTGAAGGACTGGAAGAATATTCAACCTTAACATCAAAGCTTCCATCCTTGTGATGACGCCTGTAAGCCGAAACAAAAGCATTCTGTGCATGATCAAATATATTCAACATCCCTTGATGCATGGGTAAACCGGCTCTCAGAATAGTCGCTAACACAATTTTATTGTGTAAGATTCGGGTTTCTGCTTCTCCCAAAGGAGTTTTTGTTTCTTTTGATATATATTTAAGTTTTTTACTTATTTCAAAAGCAAAAAATTCTCCTATACGTTCAAGATTTTTACGAAATCGAATAGGTTCTTTTTGAATTACTTCATCACGTATTTCCTGGATGTAATGATTTAATACAGAATCTTCCCTGGAAAGGTTTATTATCTTCATATGCCTTACTGGATTATATTTTACAAAAATAAGAAATTGCAGTAACTTAATGACGAAAGTTTCGCATCCTTTTTAATTTGATATCTACCCTTTACTATTCATAAAAAATAAATAAAAAGCCACATTTAGTTACATATCCTTGTGTAAAACAAGTTTACAGGGAAAACAAAATTTTTATTTATTTTTCAGTCCCTTGTCTTAGCAAGAACTCATATACTCTTCGCCAACCCTGCCATTGTTCCTGTCCGCTTAAGCTATGATTATGCCAAAGGCTTATAAATACTCCATTTACAGCTTTTACCCTTGAAATAAGAGCTTTTATAGTATCTTCCGATTGTTGAGGAGTTAACTTCATATAGTCTTTCAATGTTCCATCCATCACAGCAAATGGGTATATTTTTAAATATGTAGGCATTTCACGCTCCAAATCATAAAAGTAAAACGGTCTTGCTGTTGAAGCCCTAAAGCCAATATGCCGGGCATAACCCATCGTATAATCCTCTTTAATACCTGAATCTTCAAGATAATTATAGGTAGAAGGTAAATTCATTCTGAGAAAATGCTGGCGGCTTTTAGTAATTTCTTTGTTTATCGTTTTTGATAAACGGTCAATTTCTTTTCGCATCTTTCCGGGCATCTCAAATGAATTGAAGGAAGGATGTATACCTATTTCCGCATAATCACCCAGTGACTTAATTAAATGTTGAAATCGCTTATTTAATACTGAAATATTTTTGTCATTCAGGTCATAATCTGCAAATAAGATAAAGTACAGTGGTTTGACCTGGTATTTTTTATGTAGGGTCAATAAATAGTTAAATGTATCATAAGGGTCTTTTTCTAATCCTAATAAAACGCGAAAACGCTGAAAAACGGAATTCAGATCAAATTGAATTAATGATAATATGAATCCACCTACAGTACGGATAAGTCCTCTGAGTTTGTAAGCGTATGCTACATCCACATCAACTGTAGGAATAAAAGTAAATTTATTCTCCTTAAAGTGTATGGAAGGATTCTTCTCTTCCAATCTTTTTTTTATCTCCATAACCCACTGGTCAATAACCGGAAACTGTAAAAACCCTTTTTTGAAAGCAATGCTTTCGTGCGCAGGGAAACGTCCATATTCATCTTTTTTATAAGGCAGATATTCCTCATATCTTGTAATAAGAAAGAAAGCGGCAGCAAATGGATCAAAAGGAAAATCGGATTCCTTCGAAAAAGTTTGAAAAGGACACTTTATTCCCTGGAATTCTGCATATTCGAGATTAATATCTTTTATACCAAGCTGTGATAATAAACCATGAGGATATATCCAAATTTCATTCTGACGTATTGGTTTTTTAGAATAATTCACAGCAGGATACTCTGACATATAATATTCTTCCACATTAGTGGTAAATTCCACGCCATGTCCCAGGAACTCTTTAAAGATTAAAGAAAAAATATATTTCATTCTAATGGTCACTTCCTCGGCATAGATAATAATCATGGGTCTGAGTATTGATTAATGTAAAAAAAGTATCAGATTCATTATAATAATCCCTGATCAGCAAAGCTATAATAATTTTCTTCACCAAAAATAATGTGGTCTAAAACAGGCAGGTCCATTAATTTTCCTGCATCCGCAAGTTTTTGGGTAAGCTTTTTATCAGCAGCACTGGGCTGTAAATTTCCTGACGGGTGATTATGGCACAAAATAATTGCTGAGGCATGATTTTCGAGAGCTGCTACAAATATTTTTTTAGGGTCTGCAACTGTTCCGGAAAAGCCACCTTCACTAACCTGCAATTTTCGCACAACTTTATTGGCTCTGTTTAAAATGACAATCCAGAACTCTTCATGATTTAAATCCAAAAGAAATTCAGACATCATTTCAAATGCATCATTGCTTCCTGTAATTTTGGCTTTAGACAATGATTCAGCGCTTCTTCTGCGTCTTCCCAGTTCCAGAGCAGCAGCTATGGTAATAGCTTTAGCTTCTCCAATTCCTTTAAACCGTATAAAAGCCGGGATACTCATTTTGGAGAGTGCGATCAAATCATTGCCTACATATTCCAGAACTTCTTTTGATAATTCAACAGCACTCTTTTCTTTATTTCCGGAACCAATTAATATAGCCATCAGCTCCGCGTCTGATAACGCTTTTTTCCCTTTTTGCAGCATTTTCTCGCGGGGGCGGTCACCTTCTGCCCAGTTTCGTATGCTGATTTTCAGGTTGTAGTTTTCTTTTTTCATGATCCTGGTTTTAGTAATGTTGCGTAATTCTCTACTTAAAAATACAACATTTATCGCATAAAACCAAAAAAGCCTCACCAAATACTGGCAAGGCTTATCCTATAATTATGTTGCTTTTTGTTACATATTATTCAACTGACGCATCAAGCTGCTTTTCAAGTTCGAAGCTTTATTCTTATGAATGATATGTCGCGTAGCATTCTTGTCTATCATTTTTACCAGCTTTGGCAATTGTTTTTCAGCCTCACCTTTGCTTTCTAATCTTCTGAATTCACGAATTGCATTACGCAATGTTTTTGCATAATATCTCCTGTGTATACGTTTTTTTTCGTCTGAACGTATTCTTTTTAGTGCTGATTTATGGTTTGCCATAATTGATTAATGTTTAATTCTTAGCTCAAATTGGACGGCAAAATTACAAATATTTTATTATCACGCAAATTAAATTTTAAAATATTATCATAAAAAAGAGGCCATCCTTTATGGACAGCCTCTTTACTCTATTTAAAGTATGTGCATATAATTATCGATTATTTCGAGATAACCATCTTACGCACTAAACGATGACCATCAAAGGTTACGCTGTAGTAGTATATACCTGATGGCATATCCTTACCATTTAACTTAACCGTATGACTACCGGCATTAACACTCATTTCCTCAGTGTATAATTCCCTGCCAAACATATCAACTACTTCAAATTCAGCTTTACCTGCTTTTGGCACCTCAAAATCTATACTGGTTTGCTCATCAACCGGATTCGGTTTATTCTGATAAAGCACAAAACCAGGCAGTTCATCAGACTCGATGCCATTTTGGATACCTTCCCATGTTTCACAATATTCATCATTGGAAGGATCGGCATCGTTAGTCAGATAAGTTCGGCCACAAACTGTGTAAGTTCCGATAGATGAAGTAAATGTTTGATTAAAGATATATTCAACTGAGTCACCAGATGCAAGCGTTCCTGTCCATGTTTCTGTTACCGGCGTGAGTGTACCTGCTTCATATTCAACATCCATGGATGTCAGGGTATTGGAACCAAAGTTCTTGATCCAGACCTTTACCTCAACATCTTTCTGGAACCATGTTGTATCTGTTGTTCCTCCCTGATATTGAATAATCGGATCAATGGCAACAATTCCTGCATCATAAGGTGGCGTCTTCTTGTCAATCATACGGCATGTTGTATCATTGGCATTATTACCATCCTGTGCCAGGTCTGTATAAGTACATAGCTTATAATCCACTCCTGGTCCCGCATAAGTTTGACTGAATATAAAGGTTGTAGTATTATCCGGATTCAGACTACCTGTCCAGGTTTCCGTTACAGGCTGACTGTTGCCGACCTTGTAGGTTACCGGTATGCTGGTCAGGGTATCAAGTCCGAAGTTACGAATATCAACGGATACCGTTTGCTGAGTTCCCACAACAGTACTGTCAACAGGTGTATTGATTGCAGTAACTCCGGCATCTATAGGTTGTTTCGGTATCTTAACCCAGAGGTCGTCAATAGCCCAGCCATCACCTCCATTGCCGGAACCATCCGATGTGAATACAAAACGGAACTGTGTGATTGAGGCCATTGTCGGAACATTAGATGAGTCAATACTGATAGCGGAACGAATCCATCCACCACTGTTTCCTGAAAAGGCTTCCGGACCATTCAGCGTGTCGGTATACCAGTTCACAGCAGTTGTGTCATTGGCCTGTCCAAGGGTTGACCAGTTACCACTAACATTGAGATACTGTACATAGCCACCATCTGATCCGTTCTCAGTATCGTAATAATGCCAGAAGACAAGCGAATCAACACCCTTCGATGTTATGGCAAAGCGTGGAGTGTACAACATATCTTCCGCTGTATTCTC
>JAIPAE010000094.1 GCA_021740245.1 Bacteroidales bacterium
CAATTACCTACCATGGTTATTCGTAATGGTGTTGCACCCAAATCATTTGACAAAATATTATTACCTATTGATGATACGATTGAAACTCGTCAGAAAGTTCCTTTTACGGCAGAACTTGCTAAGAACTTTGATGCGAAAATTATTGTTCAAACAATATATCCTACACCAGATGCCCAGACCAAAAATAAGGTAAAAGCTTATCAGGATCAGGTTACAGAATACCTGGATAAGGAAAAAATCACTTATGAAGTTAAAGAATACGAGGGCGGCATTGTAAAAAATGTTTTAGAATGTGCCCGTGAATATGATGTTGATCTTATAGCTGTAATGGCGGAAGAAGAACGCACCCTATCTTCTTTTGTTCTGGGAACTAATGTGATGGAGTTGACAAGAAAGTCAAATGTACCTACATTGTGCATCCACCAGCAAAATATTTATCGTGTTTCGGATGTATTTCATCACCAGTCTTATCCTAATGGATAATCACAAGGATTAAGGTATATATTCATAAGCGCCGATATCAGGCTGAGCATCACGCATATCGCCTTTCAAATCGACAGGTACGTTTACAGCATCAGAACCGGCATTAATGGCAGGTGAATTTTGATCTAATGTAAAATCAACGTCATTAATGTTGGTAAATTCGGGGTCTTGATTTATTATACAGTTTATCCAAGAACTTCCGTTGGTGTTTTGATCAGTCTTAACCAGACAATGATCCAGTGTGTATTCCAGTAATGATCCGTCATCGATATCCTCGGCTAAGAATTCGTTGGTTAGGTTACCATCCATAATTGTGTTGATAAAGCCTGCCTGCAGGTTATTGGAATAAACTGTACCATCAGGGGTTTCATAAAAATTATTTACATAAACAGAAGGTGTTTGTCTGACACCGGATGACCAATAGTTGGCTATTGTTGTGTGTAGAAAATTATATGTCCCGCCATTAGTCAATGCTAAGGCATAATTTGCTGCATTGGATATTTCAATATTCTCTGCTGTAATCTGGTAATTTCGGCCTAATACCCCAATACCCGACATATTGCGCACAATCACATTATCCATTTCCAATTTATTGCCCATGGGGGCATCCAGTGTTTCAGCCTGAATGCCTATAAATCCGTTCTCAATAATGGCATGACTAATGGAATTATCCATGCTGCCTTCATTGAACCAAATACGGTCCCATTGGCCCGGAACGTCTTCGTAATATTCTTCAGGCCGGTCGCCCTGAAAATGAACCGGATTAGCTTTAGTGCCTTCAACACTTAAATGGCCACCTTTGTAAACCCACAACCCCGAATTGGCATGAAAATGAACATTTGTGCCTTCTTTTATGGTTAAACTTGCAGTGGAATCTACTACAGCATACCCATAAATAACATACGGTTTTGGACTATCCCAGATTACATCCTGACCTTCTTTTGCAACAATTTTAAATGGAGGAAGACCCGAAATCTGTTGGTCAGCAACTATAAAAATAGCATCCTGTCCCCAGGCAACTAATTTTATGTCCTGGATTTTACCGTTCGTGTTGAAAACAATGGAGTCAGTGACAATCATCGGCTGGTCCGTACTATTAGGATCTATAGTTACTTCTGCAAATATGTAGATACTGTCATTTGGATTTATTTTAATATTTTGAAATTCAGTGCCGGATAATCCGTTTACATTGATTCGAAAAGAGGAATTTTTACCTTGCCCCAGATGAATGCGGTCTATTTCCAGCGCTTTATTTTTTTGATTGAAAACACGGAAGCTTTGTGTGGATGAACCAATGGTAGTAAAAACCGTATCAAAAAGAACTGTATCGGTAGAAAAATTCAGACTTACCGGAGATTCAAGTAATTCATCTTTATTGCAACTGTAGAATATTATCAACAAAGCTGCCACTAAAGTGATTGATAATTTACTTATGTAATTATTATATTTCATGAAATTGGTACTGAATTGCAGTAATCTTTTAAAAAAAACAATATCCTGTTCCAGTATTTTGGATATGTGATTTTGCAAAGATAACGAGATAAATTCAAAATTAGTCTGTTAATTTATATCCGGTTTTTTTCCCTTTATCGAT
Source organism: Bacteroidales bacterium (assembly GCA_021740245.1). GTDB lineage: Bacteria > Bacteroidota > Bacteroidia > Bacteroidales > PWNQ01 > PWNQ01. Next base: position 2,078 of record JAIPAE010000094.1, read on the forward strand.
GGCAGGAATACCATATTTCATCCACACAGGCATTGGGGAACTCTTCAGGTAATGGTCAAAAAACTGTTTCATGCGGATACTCAGGTCAATTCTGTTACCCCAATGTCTGAGGTTATGTTTGTCATTATTATAAACCAGTAAATATGCTGGTTTATTCAACCGTCTGAGAGCATTGAAGAATTCAATCCCCTGATACCATGGAACAGCTCCGTCATGATCATTATGCATCATCAAAACCGGTGTATTCACATCAGGAGCATAAAAGAGAGGAGAGTTTTCGATATAATGTAAAGGTTTTTCCCAAAGAGTTCCGCCAATTCTGCTTTGTGTTTGTTCATATTGAAAGGCCCGGCTCATTCCTGATCCCCAGCGGATACCACCGTATGCACTGGTCATGTTGCTTACAGGAGCACCGGCCATTGCCGCTGAATATAAGTCTGTGCGGGTAACCAAATGAGCTACCTGATATCCACCCCAGCTTTGACCCTGGATACCAATTCTGTCATGGTCAATGAATCCTTTATCGATCATATGCAGGGTTCCGCTTAACACAGCGTCTTCTGCACTTTTTCCCGGATAACCGGTTTTGTATATTATATCAGGAATAAAAATAACATATCCATCGTTTAAATATCGTGTGAAATTGATGACGGAATGGGAGGGCTTGGGAATATAATGCGTATGAAGCTGGTCAGAATATCGTTCATAAAAATATACGATCATGGGATGTTTTTTCTCCGGATCGAATTTTTCCGGTTTGTAAACCAGCCCTGATAGACTATCACCGTTATTACTGATCCAATTAGTTAATTCTACAGAGCCCCATCTATAATTCTTTTGCTGCGGATTTGTAGCTGAGAGCTTTTGTATAGTATCAAAAGCAGAGGTTGTTAAATATAATTCCGGATAATTCCTGAAATTACCCTTTCTGAATATAATATCGTTGCTTTCCCTGGCTTTTTTTATTCCATAGTTTTTAAAAGCTCCTTTTATTAATACCTCCGGCTTGCCTGAATTTTTGATCAGACATTGCGCATAACCTGCATCTTTAGTTGAGTACTGGAATAGTGACAGTAACAAAGTATCAGGCAAATAATAGGCCTCCGGATCGGTTTTTTTATAACGAAAACGTGTTTTGGTGTTTCTTCCATGTGATTTTGTCACATTTACCGGAGACTGTTTGCCACTGGCATCAATTTTCCAAATATCATAACGATCATAGATATAAGCGTGTTGATTTTTATCCCATCCGGCAACTCCATAAGCTTTTACTTCCACCGGCATATCATGCTTGATATTATAAAATGGTACATCCAGCTTTCCGGTCAGATTTATCTTTTTATCTTTTTTAAGATCAATAGAATACCAGGAACTGTCCTTTTCCGAATAGTAAAGAACATATCTTCCGGCAGGTGAAAATGAAATTCGATTATCATGTTTTTTTAGAATACATCTACATTGATTCTTCTTCAGGTTGATATAATAAACATCTCTGAATCTCCTTCCAGTCCATGATGTTTCCCGCTTGTATGGCTTACTGTCAAGAGCAAAGGCATAATCACTGGTGTTGCCTTTCAAGATATAAACATGTCTTAATTTTTTTGTTTCAACCTGAAGGAATTTTTCCTTCTTAATATCGTAAAATGCTTTATAATCCCGTTTTATATCTCGTTTCTTTTGTTTCTTTTGTTGTGGCTGCAATCTGCGGTCTCTCCAGTGCCATATGTCTACATGATATTTTTCATCATCTGTTAGTGTATCTTCTGCCTTCTTTTTTGGTTTAGGAGCTGTTTCAAAGAATAAACGTTTTCCTTCTTCGGAAAAATAGAGATTGCTATTTGAAGATATTTGCCAGTTTTCAAAAAGAAAAGAGGTAGCGCTGTCTGCAATTTTTTGATTATCCATATATAGGTGATAATCTTTGATTTCAGTGGTGTCACCAGTGTATATAAATGCATAGTGCTCTCCATCAGGACCTACAGCTATGTCAGCAATCTTACCTTTACCGGAGAATACCTGCTCAACGGTAAATGAGGTCAAATCCACTACAATCACTTCTACTTCATTTTTATCCGTATCATCCTGTTTTGTTTCCTTGCTTATAATCAGTCGTTTTCCATTTTCTGAAAATTTGTAATTTTTGACTTGAATAAAAGTTAATTCATCATTAGTCAAAGGATTATAAAGCACAAGGCGATGACCTATGGTTTTTTTAACAGTATCGGTTTCTGAAGTATCTGTGCTTAGGGTATCTGCTTCTTGGTTTTGGCTTTTTTCTTTTTTCTCTTTTTTATGCAAATATGCAATCCAGTTACCACTTTTTTCGGGAATTTTAAATGATTTCACCCGGGCAATTTTTAAAATCTTTCTGTTATTAATTACGTAAATGCCCAATGAGTCCTTAGGATATTTCTTTTTGGATATATCGTTTAGCTTCAATTTTCTTAACGTATCATAGGAAGGATTAATTTTAAAAGCAACAAAGCTTTCGTTATAAGAGATTTTTGTCTGTTCAGCTTTGCTTATCGAGTCATGGATGTTTTTTGAAGGTATATGGATATGAAGACTTCCATCGCCTTTTAACTTATTTTTTTCATAGGCTATGATTTTACCGCCGGAACTAATATTAGCATTTTTTATTTGATTCCATTCATAATAGACTTTAGGGATTTCAAATGTTTTTTGACTATATCCTTTAATTGTCAAAACTAAAAATATAATGCTGATCAAAAAAAAATTATACATAGGATTTAGCTTAAATAAAATGCGAAAAAAATGATTTTTTAGTTAAGATCAAAATAACTTGTATTATTCATGCAATAAGCTTAGGTCAGATGCAAGGTGTCGAAAATCGCAGATATAGTAGTCTATTTCAAAGTTTACCCCGTATTTATCGGGGACTTTAGCAACGAAGCAGATGGCCTGAAATTATTGCACTCGAAAAAAATAAATAGAAATATAGTTTAATTCGTATATAACGTTCCTATTTGATAAACAAACAAATATAACTTTTTATTTATTTCTTATGAGTAATGCAGGTTAGGATGAGACAGTTGTGATTATACATATAATATTCACAAAGCAGATAAAGCAGAATTAATTCACCAAAAAAGACTTATTTGACATTTAATATATTTAAAGTTAGGCCTTTGGAACATACTACTGACGCCGTTTTTTACAGGGCAACCACCGAAAAATAAACACAGGGGAAAGTACTCAAACCTAAAAAAATGCCCCCTTTAACTATCTGAGTATATGCCAACTAAAAAATAGTATTTATTATTTGTTAGAAATATATTGTGAGAACGAAAAAAGCGTTTACATTTGCACTCGCTTAAGACGAAAAGTTCGTTGATACAACAGTAGATAGGCCTTTAGCGGTGCATTTATTAAAAGAGAAAATATAATCTTAAAATATAAAACACTGTAAGAAAAAGCGTTAAATAAGGAGTATTTTTTTCAAAAAAGTACTTGTTAAGAACAAAAAAGGTTTTATCTTTGCATTCGCTTTTCGGGAGGCTGTTTAAAGCTTCAAAAAAGTTAGAAAAAAGTTCTTGAAAGATTACAAAAAGATATTATCTTTGCGATCCTTTTGCGAGAGATTATGAGGGGATGAAAAGAAAAATGGAAAGCGAAGCTAAGAACAGTAAGAGTTCATTGAAATAATGAAGCACAATATCTGGTAGTAAGTATCCAATGAGTTGGAAAATTTATTGCTGATAAGTCGGGAACAAGACTCAAGATTAATTACAATGGAGAGTTTGATCCTGGCTCAGGATGAACGCTAGCGGGAGGCTTAACACATGCAAGTCGAGGGGTAAGGTCCGCCTTAGGCGGACACACGACCGGCGCACGGGTGAGTAACGCGTATGTAACCTGCCTTTGACACAAGGATAGCTTCCGGAAACGGAAATTAATATTTGATAACATTTTAACCTGGCATCGGGCTAAAATCAAAGTTTCGATGGTCAAAGATGGGCATGCGTGACATTAGGTAGTTGGTAAGTTAAAGGCTTACCAAGCCGACGATGTCTAGGGGTTCTGAGAGGATGATCCCCCACACTGGTACTGAGACACGGACCAGACTCCTACGGGAGGCAGCAGTGAGGAATATTGCGCAATGGACGAAAGTCTGACGCAGCCATCCCGCGTGCAGGATTGACGGCCCTATGGGTTGTAAACTGCTTTTCTGGAGGAAGAAAGTTATCTATTCGTTAGGTAATTGCCGGTACTCTAGGAATAAGCATCGGCTAACTCCGTGCCAGCAGCCGCGGTAATACGGAGGATGCAAGCGTTATCCGGAATCACTGGGTTTAAAGGGTGCGCAGGCTGAATGGTAAGTCAGAGGTAAAATCCTCCCGCTTAACGGGAGACGGTCCTTTGATACTGTCATTCTTGAGTATAGATGAAGTGGGCGGAATATAGCATGTAGCGGTGAAATGCATAGATATGCTATAGAACACCAATTGCGAAGGCAGCTCACTAAGCTATAACTGACGCTGAGGCACGAAAGCGTGGGGAGCGAACAGGATTAGATACCCTGGTAGTCCACGCTGTAAACGATGAACACTCGCTGTTGGCAATACAAGGTCAGCGGCTGAGCGAAAGCGTTAAGTGTTCCACCTGGGAATTACGATCGCAAGATTGAAACTCAAAGGAATTGACGGGGGCCCGCACAAGCGGAGGAGCATGTGGTTTAATTCGATGATACGCGAGGAACCTTACCTGGGCTTAAATGCATATTGACGTTCGCCGAAAGGCGGATTCCTTCGGGCAATTTGCAAGGTGCTGCATGGTTGTCGTCAGCTCGTGCCGTGAGGTGTCGGGTTAAGTCCCATAACGAGCGCAACCCCTACTTCTAGTTACCAGCATT
>JAIPAE010000095.1 GCA_021740245.1 Bacteroidales bacterium
AAAAGGCTTGTCGTAAAGCGTTTCGGTATCCGGCTCTTCATCATTGGCCAGCGATTTCAGGGTGATGTGCGGTACCTCTTCGTAAACAAAGCCTTGCCGCAAATCATGGGCTTGTTCTGCGTGCGGCTTAGGCTTGATGGTTTTTTTGATCTTGTTTTCTTTGGTGGTTTGTTTTTCCACATTGACATCACTGTACAAGTGATAATACGGGAACGTAGCCGTCATCAAACGCTGCTTGGTAATGTTCAGGGCAATACGGCTGGTATCAATGGTAATCCAGCGGCGGCCCCACTGCTCGGCAACATAGGCTGTGGTTCCGCTGCCGCAAGTGGGGTCAAGGACGAGATCGCCTGGATCACTAGTCATTAATAAACAACGAGTAATTGGATTATTTGAGGTTTGAACCACATATTGTTTTTTTGATGGGGGCGCTGTATCGTTCCATATATTGTGAATAGGTGAAATTGGATAATCTGATAGCTTTAATAAATATCGTATAGTATTTCCTTGATTATACGGAACAATTCGGTTTTGCTTTATTAAGTTGTTAAATCCATCTTGATTAAACTTCCATGATCTTCCTTTTGGTGGTGTGTATTTTTTACCTCGAAATGATACTGGAAAATCACGATTTTCACTATACCCAATAGGGTACAGTGATATCAATTGACATGGATCAGCATTATCTGGGAGTAATTTATAATTATTGATTTGTTCATTTGTCATATTATGAACACTACCGTCAGGTAATTGATAGATATTATAGTGGGTATCACCTTCAGAAGTAGTTTTTTTATATAAAGCCCTAAATTTTAAATTTTTAATACTTTTAGAATACCATATTATATAATCATTTATAGAAGGTAAACCATTTCCACTTAATGTCATATTTCTAGTCCGATAAGCAATCATACTCACAAAATTCTCACTACCAAACACCTCATCCATCAGATTTCTAACCAGATGTACATTTTCATTTGATATTTGTACAAAGCAAGAGCCGCTGTCTTTTAGCAGTTCTTTAGCTACCAGCAGGCGATCCCGCAAATAGCTCAGGTAAGAATGAACTCCCAGCTCCCAGGTATCGCGATAGGCTTTGATCATTTCCGGCTCACCGCTAAGGTAGTCGTCACTACCGTCTTTTACGTTGCGATCGTTGAGCTTCATCTGCCAGTTGGAATTGTACTTAATGCCATAAGGCGGGTCGATATAAATGGTTTGCACCTGCCCGGCCATGCCTTCCCGCTCCAGGAGGCTGCTCATTACCGTAAGGCTGTCGCCCTGTATCAACCGGTTGCTCCAGCCATCGGAGTGTTTGTAGTATTCGGAAACTTTATCCAGCTCGTCGTAATCCAGCGCATTACCAAAGGTTTCGTTGATATCGGCAAACAAATCGCCTTGTTCTGCATCCGGTTTTTGCTCTACCGTTTTGTACAACCCCTCAATCAAACGCTCAGGAGCAATGTGCTCATGCCGGTATAGCGAGCGGATATCGATTTGCAAACGATCCTGCAAATCGTCATTGCCATATTTGTTCAACCAGAACAATTCCGGGTCCTGTCCGCGGTGCACCACCGGATTTTTAGGAATATCCATGGTTTGTTTTCCTTCCTGTACATTCGGATTGGCATCTTCATACCCGGCTTCCTCTTTGGAAGGGATGTGAGCGCGTTTGTTTTTGTGGTGATAGGAGTTGGAGTTATTCATAATATTATTGATTTCTCTGTTTTTATGTTCTATCTTTGCAATTATTAACAGCGTCAACGATAGCATCGTTGATTTGACGGGATGGCGAAAATGCCTCCCGTTTCTTTTTTAATCACTGTTTCTTTTATACCCAATCTTTTTCCGGTTTTTATAATTCGGCTCAATTAATTCTTTGATGATTTCATAGATTCTGCGGATGTGTGCGTTTTGCTCTTCTTCCGTAGCTTCAAGTTTTTCTATCTTTTCAAGGATTTCAGCATTGGAAGCAATTAAACTACGCATTTTCACAAAAACGCGCATAATCTGAATATTGATGTCAATGGCCTGTTTACTTCTCAAAACACTGGAAAGCATGGATACCCCCTGCTCAGTGAATGCAAAAGGAGCATATCTTACGCCGCCTTTCTTTGAGGTCACAAATTGTGACCTCAAACTATCAAACTCATCTTCTGATAGTTGAAAAAAGAAATCTTCTGGAAATCTTTCTATATTCCGTCTTACTTGTTGTTTTAACACTTTTGTCTCAACACTATACAATTCTGCCAGATCAAAATCCAGCATCACATGCATTCCGCGGATGCGATAGATTTTATTCGTTATGAGCGATTCTGTAGGTTGTAAGTCTTCCATCTGCTTGTTTTTGAGGTTGCAAAATGTGACCTTATAACTTAATCCATGCTTTTAATTTTGTCTATTAATTGGTTTCTAATGTCGCGAATATCATTCGCTACTTCAATAAATTCCCAGCGGTCATAGTTGTATTTCTCCCTAACTGCATTTACTGCAGGCAACCAGCGATTCTCCACATACCATTTCTTAGCGGCCTTTTCCTTATTCATCCCTGTAATCTCGATCATCAAGTTTACAGATTCTCCGCTATTTGTTTTTACCCTTGCGATAAAATCAGTGTAATACATATGTTCCTCACCATCTTTGATATACGGAATTGTAAACCCGAGAAACTGATTTTTTACATAAGATACTACCTGATCGAGTTCTTCCAGGGTTTTCGCACATATCCCTTCCCATTCTGAATCCATTACTACTTTATTAATGTGACTTTTAATGGTATCGTAAGTGTCTTTTGAAGTATTTCCATGTGCATACCTGGTACTGCCCCATGGATTATAATGATTTAAAACCGGCCGGATAAATTCTTCGGAGTTATGTTCGGGATTAATTGCTTTAAAAATATGATCGCAAATAGTTTTGGGATTTTCGTAATAGAGCAGCCTTTTATATGCTGGTTCACTGATGTTTAATAACTTTACCTTTCCGTTATACCACTCCTGAACAATGATCTTTAGTTGATTAAAAAGCTCATATTTTGGTCTATTCTCGTCATCCGAAAATTTATACTGAAGTAGATCCTTAGTTAGCATATAGATGATCTCATTGTCCCTCTTTTCAAGTACTGACTCCACTTTCAATTCTTCGCGGTTATCAGAAAAAGCATTGCCTAAAATAGTAGTTCTGGGGTACTGTGAGCCATCAAACTCATACATGTCAATGGAATTCAAATCATAGTTAAGGATATCACCCGGAACATCAATTCTATATCCTTCCACATTGGGAAATTCAATTTCAAAGTCTTTCTCCCTTTTATGAACTGGCTTTATTAATGTCATTTCAGGTGGCTCAACAACCGTTGTTTGCCCTCCTTTAAACATTTGAAAGGGTACACCTATTATATGTGCATATTCAGGTGGAAACTTATACTTGACAATTTTTCGTTTATCTGTTGCCGGTTGGCCATTTTTATCATAGCCCTGTAGATAATAGCTTCTTCTTCTTAATGCCCTTCCTGCTACCTGCTCGCAAAGCAGTTGACTACCAAAGGCCCTCAATCCCATGATGTGAGTAACTGTATTAGCATCCCAGCCTTCCGTTAACATAGAAACAGAAACCACACATCTAATATGTCCACCTAACTTTCCTGGCTCACCAACTGTATTCACCACCTCCCGGAGAATATCACCCTCAGTAAGCCTGTCTGCGGCACCTTGTCCGTAATCCTTAGCATAGTCACGCTTAAAACTTTCAATTTCGGGAGCAAAAATCTTTTTAAATTCTTTATTCACCTGATCATCTTCATCTAAAGATTCCGAATCAATCAAAATGCTCGGTGGTTTTTGTTTTTTTATTCCAGATTGATCAAAATTAGAAAGGATATCAAATGCGCCCTGCTGTATATATTTATTCCCTTCTTCGTCTTCATATTCATAACCAGCAATAAATTTGTAAACTTCTTTTGATACAGAAGTATTATTACAAACGACAATAAAAACAGGAGGCCTTGTAAAGATATCTGCTCCAGCCTCTCCTTTCTTTCGGATATTTTGATCATATTCCCTGTAATGGTTATAAAATTGATCAAGAGCGCCTTTAACCAGGCCAGGTAAGTTTGGTGGCTGTTCGGTATATTTGACTCCTTCCTGTTTCGCTTCCGATTTTTTCTTTCGTTGTCCTTTTTTAGGTAACCCATCTTTGGCATGCTCATATAGATTCTTAAGTATCGGGCCCTCTATTTGTTGAGTATCGTCTTCTTCAGGAAGATAAGGAATTTTAACCAGTCCGGATTCAATAGCTTCTATAAGACCAAAGTCTGAAACCACCCATCCAAATAACGTGTATGCTGGATACCCTGATCCCTGTAAGTAATAAGGTGTGGCAGAAAGATCATATATGTTCCTTATCTTAAATCGTGAATTCAACTCTTTCAATCCTGTAGACCAAACAGCAGCCTTTTCATTTTCATTGCTGCCTTCATAATCATTGGTTCTTCCTTTTGATTTTGGCTTATAACAATGATGAGCCTCATCATTCAAGATTAAAAGTCTTCTTCCTTTCCTGAAACTTCCTAATACACGTTTGAAAACCTGGTCATAGCTCTCTTTAGCTTCCTGAACAATTTTCTTCCCCTTTTCATCATAACCTATAATTCTGCCATCAGACACTCCACGCTTATTACCCTGCAAGGTTCGTGGCATAAATGCATGATAATTCGTTATTACAATTCGTGCATTCAAGCCATCAATATTTTTTTCAAATTGTGGAGGAATTAGATCCCTTTCATTTTTAGAGTAATAATCAGTTCTGTCAAATTTGTTTTTCTGGTCAACCTTAAGTACGTGAAGCCTATCGCGGATAGTGATACTTGGAGCTACAATCAGGAAATAGTCAGAAAAGCGAGTATCCTGTTTATGAACCTGTCGGTTTAGGAAGTTATAAAGGATCAAAGCACCCATTACAACTGTTTTTCCTGTTCCCGTTGCCATCTTAAATGCAATTCTTGGCAGTTGTTCTGCAGGATTATCGCTTACGTCTTTCCATTGCTCCGAAATCTTGTTTAGAATATTTTGACCTGCGTTGGTTCTATAAGCAACCTCATTTAACCAAATAGCAGTTTCCACAGCTTCCCGCTGAGCAAAAAACATTTGCTTTGTTTCATGGCGATCAGGGTTTAAAAACCAATAGTGCAAAAGCTCAGATGTGACTTTGCTCACAGATGGATATGCTTCTTTTCTCCACTTTTCAACCTCATTCCTAGTAAGATTAATCAAATGACTCTCGTATTCCAAAGATGCTTCATTTACATCAAAAGCTTCTTTCTGCCCTTTTTGTTTTTCGGGAATCACCTGGATTTCTGGTGTAAAAATCCTTCGATGTTTTTTAATATTTTGGTAGTCAAGTGAACCATCTTGTGCTGTAGCATAATGATATTCTGGCTCTAAATATGGACTGTTTAATATTGGGTTACTTTCCATTTTCGTTATTTTAATCATCTAAGATACAAAAACTAATCGGTTTGTTAAAAAATAATACCAACAAAAATGTCTATATTTTGAACATATACAATTTCCACCCGAACCACAAAAGCTGCCTGGCAAAAGTTTTCTGGGAAAGCAGAATTGATCTGGGATTCAGATTCAAGTGGTCAGCATAATCCGGTGTCTGCAAGCCACAATAAAGTCCAGATTATCTGTGTTCCCTTTTCCACTTTTCCTTGCTCGTTTTACAATTTCTTGCCAACCAAACATTTTTTTTACTTTTGCAAAACAAACCAAAACGCCCCATAAAAGCAAAACGTGCAACAGTTTTCGATGGACTGCCGGTGCATGCCATGGAAATAACAGAAAAGAAAAGAAATGAACCGGGCCATGATCCGCCAGCTACCGGAACAATCTTTGTTTTCTGGAGACGCCCAGATTGGAGAGACGCCCAATTTGGGCGTCTCTCCAATTTGGGCGTCTGTACGATACGATAGATAATATTTAATGATGAAATGAATCATTATTCCAATTCTGCGGATTATTGATGATGTAATTTTTTATTCGTTGATATTCTGCGTCATTTCGTATGATGTGATCGTGGAATCGTGATTGCCAGGCGAAACCTGTATTGATTTTTCGGGATTCGAATGTTACCCTGCCTGTGTACCAATTAAATATTCGTGAAATATTGTCGTGCAACATCGGGTTTTTATTCCCCGTTATTCCGCCGCGTTTTTCCGTAGAGACGCGATTAATCGCGTCTCTACCACCATCCATATCATTGCCCCGTCCATCATCAATTTTATCAATTATTACAATCGCATGTACATGATTTGGCATTACAACAAATTCATCCAAAATAGCATATTCATATCGTTGTGGTATTTCCAATAAAAATTGGTCTGCCAATTTCCCAATTTCAGACAAATTCATTTTTCCATCCATTATATCCCCAAAAAACAATTCTCTGTTTGCGGTGCAAATGGTTACGAAATAGGCGGCATTCCAGCCATAATCCCAATTTTGCAACCGGGACGATGATATACGGAATTTGTTTTTGTATTTATCCATTGGTGTTTTTTTAATACAATCACCACAATACCATAAAAATACGAATTTTATTTTAGAAATAAAACCCATCACCCATCCATCCCCCGCCAAATTGGGCGTCTGTACGATAGATAATATTTAATGATGAAATGAATCATTATTCCAATTCTGCGGATTATTGATGATGTAATTTTTTATTCGTTGATATTCTGCGTCATTTCGTATGATGTGATCGTGGTAACGGGGTTGCCAGGCGAAATCAATATTATTATTCCGTGCATATTTTGTAACGCCTGTTTTAAATCCCCGAA
>JAIPAE010000019.1 GCA_021740245.1 Bacteroidales bacterium
GTAATGACGGCCGGTGAGTTTTTCAATTTCCTTCATGTATTCAGCAACAATATCAGGAACATTAGTATAGAAGGAATTAGCCGCTTCTCTCGCCTGGAAATAAATATCCGGATTTTGCGCTGTTCCTCTTGTCACCGGATGCTCAGGATTCAGGGAATTATCCCGGAACTTCTGTATGGCGTCCCAGTCAACGAGCTTTGCCATATCTTCAGTACGCGGTGCTTCTACTTTTTGGATTTCATGAGAAGACCTGAAACCATCAAAGAAATGCAGGAAGGGTATCCTGGTTTTGATTGAGGTGAGATGAGCAACACCAGCCAAATCCATAATTTCCTGAATCGATCCTGTGGCCAGCAAGGCAAAACCTGTTTGGCGTGTGGCCATAACATCTGAATGATCGCCAAAGATTGAAAGGGCCTGTGCAGCCAAACTTCTTGCAGATACATGCAAAACACCCGGTAACAATTCACCTGATATTTTATACATGTTGGGGATCATCAGCAATAACCCCTGGGAAGCTGTAAAAGTACTTGATAAGGCTCCGCCTTGCAATGAACCATGGAGCGCTCCGGAAGCGCCTCCCTCGGATTGCATTTCTATAACTTTTACTTGCTCTCCAAATATATTTTCTCTTCCATAAGATGCCCACTCATCAATGTACTCGGCCATTGTTGATGACGGTGTAATCGGATAAATTGCCGCTACTTCCGAAAACATATATGCTACATGTGAGGCAGCATAGTTGCCGTCGCAAGTGATGAAATTTTTGTTCTTTTTCATAATCAATAATATTTTAGTCGTCCAGTGATGAACTTTTTATAATTACTACCCTAATTTGCCTGCGAATTTACACAATATCGGTTTAATAGTTTTCCTTTAATGAACCTAAAAAGCCTATTTATATTGATTTTAGATAATTAATTCCAGTCTATAAGCCCCGCCGAATAGGTGGGGAAAGCCTTGAAACAGACCACTATATCTCGACTTTCAAGGCCTTGCATGTGACCTAAACTTAATGCATGTGTAATACAGTCCCTCCACAAGCACACTTATTTACTAATAAAAAATATATTAAGTTTGAAGTTCCGTGCAGTATAGGCAGACTTTACTACTGCTTTATTAACAAGGAACAGCAATAATCAAACTTTTTTATGTTTACGCTTGTTATCTAAATATAAATAATAAGCAAAACCCAAATTTCAAAAATATGGCAAACTTAAACACAAAGTATCTGGGACTTGAACTTAAAAGCCCTGTTGTAATCGGCGCAAGTAACATGGTTACAAAGCCCGAAACAATGAAAAAATTAGAAGAAAATGGTGCCGGTGCAATTGTTTATAAATCGTTATTTGAAGAGCAAATCCAGCTTGAAAACCTGGAGCAGTCTGAAACCATGGAGGAATTCGAAGACCGCAATCCGGAAATGCTCAGCGTTTTTCCTGATGTCGAACATGCTGGCCCGAAAGATCATCTGAATGAATTTAAAAAAGCAAAAGAACTTATCAACATCCCGCTTATCGCCAGTATTAATGCTATCTACATAAAAAGCTGGATAGACTATGCAAAACAATTTGAACAGGCCGGAGCTGATGCACTGGAATTAAACTTTTATGCTGTTCCGCGCGATTTTAATATATCTGCTTTTGATATTGAACAAGAGCAAATTGATATTTTGAAAGCAGTAAAAAAAGCAGTCCGTATACCGGTTAGTGTAAAGATCAGCTCATTTTACACTAATATTCTTCATGTGGTCAAACAAATGGATAATGCTGGTGCAGATGGCATTGTAATATTCAACAGATTATTTGAGCCTGACATCAGCACAGAAGATCAAAAACACATTACACCTCTAAATCTCAGCAATGATGATGAATACCGTTTGTCTCTCCGCTACAGTGGTATTCTTTACAAAAACATAAATGCAGATATCATTGGCAGCCAAGGCGTTTATGAAGGTGAAGATATTGCTAAACTTATTCTGGCAGGCTCCGATTCGGTGCAAGCGGTTTCTACATTTTATGTAAATAAACCTGAACATCTGAAAAAAATGCTGGATGACTTAAGTGAGTGGATGAAAATCAAAGGTTATAAATCGCTTGATGATTTCAGAGGAAAGCTTTCACGAAAAAATATAAAAGATTACAAAATTTACAAAAGAGCTCAATACGTTGACCTTCTGATGCATGCCGAAGATGTTTTTAAGAAATACCGCATGCCATAACTATTATCAAAAATATTTTTAATCTGCAAAGCTCGCTTTTCCAGCGGGCTTTTTTTCGCAAAATAATATCATTTTTATGATATAAGTTAGACATTAAGTGAGTTATTGCTCGAATTTCCATTCAGCTTAACGACAGGACACTAAAGCCACGAATTGCGCGAATTTATCAACGCGAATAAGAACAAAACAAATCCGCGTCAATTAGCGTGTAATTAGCGAAATTAGCGGATAGCAGAATACTGAATCACGAAGTGAGAATTTCACCGATACCAATCAATCAATGCCATAAAACCAGAAATCTTCGATTTAATAGTTTTACGAGCATCCACGACCGCAGGTCGGGATCATTCAATCTGAATTAAGAAACAATCTTTACTTCTTGAACCTTGAACCTTGAACCTTAAACGCTGAACCCCAACTAATCTACCCCTAAACCTCTTAATACATTTCTTCAGGCAATCTTTATTTCATATCACAATATCTGTTATATCTTTGCACACAGAAGCAACGCAATATGATATATCCGGAAAACTTTGAAGAAAAAGTTGGATTTGATAAAATCCGGGGCATACTGGAAGAAAGCTGCATCAGCACTATGGGCAGAGATCGCGTGCATAAGATTTCCTTTTGCTCCAGTTTTGATGACCTCAGTCTCAGTCTGGAACAGACCAACCAGTTTCTGCAGATGATGCAGTTTGAACCGGCTTTTCCTGCCTATGATTTTATTGACATGCGAGATAAGCTTAAACTCTTGACAACCGAAGGTAAAAGCATAGAACAGGAAGACCTGCACAATCTGAACACATCCCTTAAAGCCATGGAGGATGTCAGGGTTTATCTCAACAAACTCGATCCGGAAAAATACAATGAACTGATCCGCCTGACCGTTGATATGGATGGTTGGGAAGAATTTACCAATCATGCTGATGAAATCATTGATCCCAAAGGGGAAATCCGCCCGGACGCTTCTCCCTTTCTTTTAGAAATCAGCAGGAAGATTAAAAGTCATGAAAAAAGTCTTTCTTCCAAAATACAACAAACATTAAGTCAGGCAAAAAAATCAGGATGGCTCGCTGAGGAAGGTGAAATAACGGTTCGAAACGGGCGGTTGGTAATTCCGCTAAAAGCCTCACAAAAAAGGAAAGTAAAAGGTTTTATTCATGACGAATCGTCCAGCGGACAAACCATATATATTGAACCCGAATCAGCTTTCGAGACAAACAACGAGATCCGAAAACTGAGGAACGAATATTACCAGGAGATAAAGCGACTGCTGGCAGAATTCACCAACTGGCTTAGACCCTACATATCGGAACTGATTGAAGATTATGAATGGCTGGGATTCATCGATTTTCTACGTAGCAAAGCCATACTGGCCATCAAGATAAATGCATCCAAGCCAAAGCTTTTTAACGAACAACGCTTTAACTGGCAGCAAGCCATCCATCCCCTGCTCTACCTTGTTTTTAAAGAACAAAACAAGCAAGTAATCCCATTGGACATAGAGCTAAACAAAGAACAACGTATGTTGATTATTTCCGGCCCTAATGCCGGAGGCAAATCGGTTTGTCTGAAAACCGCCGGATTGCTTCAGTACATGTTGCAATGCGGTTTACTTGTCCCGATGAAGGCCAGCTCGGAATGCGGAATTTTTAATCGCATATTTATTGATATTGGCGATGAGCAATCACTGGAAAACGACCTGAGTACATATAGCTCTCACCTTAACAATATACGTTTTTTTACCCAGGAAGTAAATAATTCTACGCTGATAATGATTGATGAAATGGGTACCGGAACAGAACCACAGATGGGTGGCGCCATTGCTGAAGCCAGTCTGGAAAAACTATATGAGAAAGGAGCTTATGCAGTGATTACCACACATTACGCCAATCTAAAGCTGATGGCCGATCGCTATCCGGCCATCGTCAACGGTGCCATGCTTTTTGACACGGCCAGGATTCAGCCTTTATTCCGCCTGAAGATTGGAAAGCCCGGGAATTCCTTTGCCTTTGAAATTGCTAAAAATACAGGCCTGCCTGAGGAGATACTCAATAAAGCCAGAATAAAAACCGGCAAAACACATTTAGACTTTGAAGAACAACTACAATCATTGGAACAGGATAAGTCACAGATATCAGAAAAAGAGCATGAACTTAAACTCGCTGATGAATTGCTGGAGGAAACAATTAATAAGTATAATAAACTTACAGCAGAAATTGAAGAACATCGTAGCGAGATAATGCAAAAAGCTAAAGAAGAAGCCAAGCAAATACTAAATAACTCTAACAAACTTATTGAAAAAACAATCAGAGAAATAAAAGAAGCTAAAGCAAACAAGTCTAAGACGAAAGAAATTAGAGATAAGCTAAATACAGAAAAAGAAAAAGTCCTTTTAGAACAAAAAAACTTTAGAAAAAATCACCATAAATCCGAAAAAAAACAAGAAAAACCGCTTACACAAAAACAACCAGAGCCAATACAAGGCCCTTTAAATCCCGGCGATTCTGTTCGAATACGCGGACAAGAAAGCATTGGACAAATTATTTCTGTCAAGAAAAACAAAGCAGAAGTTTCTTTTGGACAAATGAAGATGCAGGTTCCGCTCAATAAACTCGAGAAGATAAAAGCCATCCCAAAGGATAAAAAACAAAAGCATTCTATGTACGGTAACATCATGGAAAGCATGCAGAAAAAATACGAATCTTTTTCTGCTACCCTGGATTTACGTGGAGCCAGAGCAGATGAAGCGCTGAATAAGCTGATGCATTTCATTGATGAAGCTACATTATTAGGGGTTTATGATTTAAGAATTTTGCACGGAAAAGGGAACGGTGTTTTGAGAAACGTAGTCCGTGATTACCTGGCTGGTGTGGATGAAGTTAAGAATTTCAAAGATGAACATGTAGAAAGAGGTGGACAGGGTATTACCCTGGTTACGCTTCGTTAAAACATTTTTAGTCTTTTAACGTTATGCATCAAATTAATTACTATGTCAGAAAAAACGACACCATTTATAAAACGTAAAATATTTGGACGTATACCAGTATTGTCATTAGCCGGCCTTGGACTGGGAATTATCGGCGGGTACCTGTATTATTATTTTATCGGCTGCAACAGCGGCACTTGTCCGATCACCTCCAATCCCAACATGTCAATGCTATGGGGAGCAGCCATAGGTTACCTTTTATTCGATATGTTTATCCCATCACAAAAAAAAGAAAACAAATAATTTGTTTTGTAAATGAAGTTAACCTTTCCGAAACATTAAAAAAAGTTAAAACTTTTCTTCTTATTATGAATACGTTTTGAAATATGGTACGTTTTTTGTTTTTTTGCTGCTGGATTTAGTTAGACAATAAATTCTCATCAAGAGGGTGAGCCTTTTATAAGGCTTTACCCTTTTGATTTAAACAATTAATTTACTGGTTATTACCTTTCATATTATTGACACACTTCAATTTTTAAATTACTTTTACCATTTCGTAACAGATAATTGATTTACTTTGACCCTTTCAAACGCAAAGGATAATACTTTGCAAAAATATAGTGCTTATGTCTTTGAAGAGTAAAACCTCTGATTTGAAGAAACGCATGCAGGGAGCCCTGCAAGGCGGTGGTGATCAAGCCATACAAAAACAGGTAGCGATGGGTAAGATGACAGCCCGTGAACGTATAATCGCGCTCCTGGATAAAAATTCATTTCACGAATATGATCTGTTTGTAGAGCATGCCGGCAAGGATTTCAACATGGATAAAAAATACCTTCCCGGTGATGGAGTTATCAGTGGTATTGGAACGATTGGTGGACATCCGGTATGTATCTATGCCCAGGACTTCACTGTCGCTGGTGGCTCACTGGGATATATGCATGCCAAAAAGATTACCAAGATCATGGACCATGCCATGAAACTCAAAGTGCCTATCATTGGCATTAACGATTCCGGTGGAGCCAGAATTCAGGAAGGAGTAAATTCATTAGCTGGATACGGTGAAATATTTTACCGTAATACCCAGGCTTCCGGGGTAATACCACAGATTTCAGTAATCCTGGGGCCATGCGCCGGAGGAGCTGTTTATTCCCCTGCCCTGACGGATTTTGTTTTCGTTGTGGATAAAATATCCAAGATGTTTATTACCGGACCCGAAGTTATCAGGACGGTTTTAGGGGAAGAGATTAGCATGGAAGACCTTGGTGGAGCTAAAGTTCAGGCTGAAAAATCAGGTAACGCTCATTTTTATGCAGCAAGTGAACAGGAAGCTATTGATCAGATCAAAGACCTGATGAGTTATATCCCATGGAATAATAAGAAAACAGCAGATAAATTCCCCAAGAAACCGCCAATTAGTAAAGACTACAAGATCGACGAAATATTTCCTACAAATCCAAAACAGCCTTATGATGTCCGCAGCATTATACGCTCAATGACAGATGATTCCAGGTTTTTGGAAATTCATGAGCGGTTCGCAGCAAATATTGTCATCGGATTTGGACGTATGAACGGTGACACAGTTGGTTATGTAGCCAATCAACCCCTGGTTTTGGCTGGCGTACTTGATGTTGATTCTTCGGATAAAGCAGGAAGATTTATCCGTTTCTGCGACTCATTCAATATTCCGTTAGTCACACTTGTTGATTTGCCCGGTTATCTTCCTGGCGTTGATCAGGAACATGCAGGCGTTATACGTCATGGTGCTAAAATTCTGTATTCATACAGTGAAGCTACTGTTCCCAAGATCACAGTTATCTTAAGAAAAGCATATGGAGGAGGCTATATTGCCATGTGTTCAAGCCATTTACGGGCCGACTTTGTTTTTGCCTGGCCAACTGCAGAAATTGCAGTTATGGGTCCAGAGGGTGCAGCTAATATTATCTTCAGAAAAGAAATTAAACAAGCTGAAGACCCCGACATGGTCAGAAAACAAAAAATCCAGGAATACAAAAAGAAATTTGCTAATCCCTATGTAGCTGCTGCTTTCGGATATGTTGATGCAGTGATTGAACCGGTAGAAACACGTAAGTTTGTTAATCATGCATTGGAAATCTCAAGGGATAAATCAGAAGTCCGTCCGGAAAAGAAACATGGAATTCCACCATTTTAAACCCCATGTATTATGAAACAGCCTAAATACAGTAAAAAACTTGAATCCATCAACATTGATATGACAGAATATCGTACTATGTTGACTACCAAATTCAAGGAACGCAAACCTTATGAGAAACATAACCCAAAGAAACTAAAAGCCTTCATCCCAGGCACAATCAGACGTGTGTATGTGGAAGAAAAGCAAAAAGTTAAAAAAGGGGACCGTTTGCTGGTTTTGGAAGCCATGAAAATGCGTAACTATATCCGTGCCCCTTTTAATGGTACGATAAAACAAATACACGTTGAAATTTCAAAACCGGTATACAAAGACCAGCTATTGATTGAGTTTGAATAAGATCACACCAATCTGTTAAAAAAAAGCACCAAAGCGATACTTTGGTGCTTTTTTTTAACAGATTTTCCTGTTTTTGACTTGTTTGAATCATTTTTTTCTGTACTTTTATTTTGTGCAAAAAGAGAGCTTATGTTAATTAAAACTTACGGAAGTGCTATTCACGGAGTAGATGCTATTACCATTACAATAGAAGTCAATATTGATCAGGGAATTAATTTTGTACTTGTAGGATTACCTGACAGTGCTGTGAAAGAAAGTCATCAACGGATAAGTGCAGCATTAAAAAACAATGGATACAAGATACCCGGGAAACAAGTAGTTATCAATATGGCTCCTGCGGATATCCGTAAAGAAGGTTCAGCATATGACCTTCCACTAGCAATTGGGATTTTAGCAGCATCCGGTCAGGTAAACCATAACCATGTCAAAGAATATGTCATAATGGGTGAGCTTTCGCTGGACGGAAGCCTTCAATCCATAAAAGGAGCTCTTCCCATGGCAATTGAAGCACGAAACAATGGTTTTAAAGGCCTTATCCTTCCTAAAGTGAATGCAGCCGAAGCTGCTATTGTAGATAAAATTGATGTTTTGGGGATAAATAACATTAAAGAAGCTATTGACTTTTTTAATGAAGAATCCACGATAGAACCTCTGCGCATCAATACACGTGAAGAATTTTACGCCAGCCTGGATAACTACCAGTTTGATTTTGAAGATGTCAAAGGACAGGAAAACATCAAACGTGCACTGGAGATTGCAGCCGCGGGTTCACATAATGCAATAATGGTCGGCCCGCCTGGTGCAGGAAAAACAATGCTGGCCAAACGCATTCCTTCAATCCTTCCGCCTTTAAATCTCCATGAAGCGCTTGAAACAACCAAAATCCATTCCGTAGCAGGTAAGATGGCTAAAAAAGAATCATTAAAATCTGTACGACCGTTTATATCCCCTCATCATACGATTAGTGATGTTGCACTTGTTGGCGGCGGCCAATTCCCACAACCTGGGTCTATTTCGTTGGCTCACAACGGAGTATTGTTTCTTGATGAATTACCGGAGTTCAAACGAACAGTCCTGGAAGTACTCCGCCAACCACTTGAAGACAGACATGTAACCATTTCCAGAGCCAAATTTACGGTTGACTATCCGGCCAGTTTTATGATGATCGCTGCTATGAATCCCTGCCCGTGCGGTTACTACAACCATCCCGGAAAAGAATGTGTCTGCTCACAAGGAATGATAAAAAAATATTGGAATAAAATCTCAGGTCCATTACTGGATCGTATTGATATACACATGGAAGTAATTCCTGTCGCTTTTAGCGAACTTACCAAACATAAAAAATCTGAATCCAGTAAATCAGTAAGAGCAAGGGTTAATCAGGCCAGGGCTCTTCAGGAAAAACGTTTTTCAGGCAGCCAGGGTATATACAGCAATGCACAAATGAGTGCCCGTCAGATCAGAGAAATATGTATCATAAATAAAGCCGGACAAACATTATTAAAAAATGCCATTGAAAAATTAGGGCTTTCTGCGCGGGCTTACGACAGGATATTAAAAGTAGCACGAACAATAGCTGATCTGGAGGAAGAAAACAGTATTCTACCTCAGCATCTGGCCGAAGCTATTCAATATCGCACCCTGGATAGGGAAAATTGGGGAAACTGAGTCATACTTCTGCTATCCGCTCAGTTCCTATCACCATTTAGAATAATTTAAATAATCAGGATTTTTGCTATATTATTTTTATTTAGATTTATTTTACTTTATATTTGTTGCATAAACATTTAGTGCAATGTCAAACAACCAAATCTCTATAGCTGAACTTGAAAATGTATTGCAGCCTGTTTCCAATCATGTCAGGCAAGACGGTGGTGATCTCAAAATCATTGAACTGACGCCGCAAAACGTACTCCGGGTGGAATTATTAAATGCTTGTGCCAATTGCAAGCTATCTAAACTACTTTTTAAGGAAGGGATGCTAAAGATCATTCAAAAACGCATACCTGAAATCCAAAACATAGAAATAATTAATGAATAAACCGCACTGGATATTTTATATTTGCTGTATGAAATTTTTAATACTTATCCCCGTTAAGCATCAAAAACATCATCTATGTTAACATTTGGTCCAATTCCATCGAGACGTCTCGGGCGAAGTCTTGGAATCAATAATATTCCGCCAAAATATTGCTCCTATTTTTGTGTTTATTGCCAGATAGGCACTGCACTTGAAATTGGCACAGAAAGAAGAAGTTTTTATAAAACCGAACAGATACTGGAAGAGATAAAACAAAAAATTGATCACTCAGAAAAATCCGGTGAAAAGATCGATTATCTGACATTTGTCCCGGATGGTGAACCAACGCTTGATTTGAATATTGGCAAGGAAATTTCGGAGATCAAAAAAATCACGGATATTCCCATAGCTGTTATTACGAATTCCTCTTTACTGTGGGACAAGCAGGTAAGGGAAGAGCTCCATCAGGCCGACTGGGTTTCAGTTAAAGTGGATACGATCAACACAAAAATCTGGCGAAAAATAAACCATCCTTCCAGGAAATTAGACCTTGAGCAAATCAAACAAGGTACATTAGCTTTTGCAGAAGAATTTAACGGAAAACTGATGACAGAAACAATGCTGATCAAAGATATGAATGACAGCACAAACACATTACAGGAAAATGCAGATTTCATTGCCAGATTAAATCCTGACACAGCATTTCTGGCTATCCCGACCCGCCCTCCGGCCAAATCCACAGGACAACCACCCAGGGAAGAAGTTATTGCTGTAGCCTATCAAACGTATTCCGCAAAAATTAATCACGTGGAAACTCTCCTTGGCTATGAAGGTAATGCTTATGCAGCTTCAGGTAATTCGGAAAATGATATACTCAGTGTCACAGCGGTGCACCCGATGCGTAAAGATGCTGTAGAAGATTTATTGAAAAAGAATAAATCAGACTGGAAGGTTGTTCAAAGACTCATTGAGCAAGACCTTTTAAAAGAAGTAAGACATGGAGAGCATACCTTTTATCTAAGAAAATTGAAAAAAAAACCTAAATAAATCCGGAGAAAACATTTTTTCATTATTTCCGTTTTATTTAAATAGTATTTATCCATATCTAAACAATTACTTTTGGTATAATAGTTGTTTTACTTATTGATTAATTTTGTGTACATGAAACTAAAGTTTTACATTCTGATATTGCTTCCAATATTATTTTTCATTACCACAAAGGCTATGGATATCCGATCCTTATATTTAGGGTATGAAAGAGTAGGGCAATTAGCGTATGAAGCCAAAGTTGTTGCTTACACGTTTAACTCCGGACCGGTAGACTCAACAATAACTGTTGCATGGGGAGACAATGATACCACGGAAATATCACTTCAAAATACAACAGTGGTTAACAATTACTTACGGAAACTGGAATATTCAGGTAAACATACATATTCAGGAGTTTCTAAGTATACTATATCCGTTGAATACTATAACCGGGGTGCTAACGTAAATAATATCAACAACTCTTCCAATGAAACTATTTTTGTGGAAGCCGATATTATTATCAATCCATTCTTAGGCAGCAACAGTTCTCCTGAATTTACGATGCCTCCAATAGATAATGCCTGCCTTAATCAGTCTTATATTTTTGAACCCGGAATTATTGATAAAGAAAACGATTCAATTGTTATTGTTCCTGTAGCCTGCAAAGGTAAAGACGGAAATATAATCAGCAGCTACACCTACCCCCAGGCATCCAATTCTTACGATATTGATCCTTCAACCGGCACCATTTTCTGGGACAGCCCGGTGAATAATGGCAGATATAACATCGCATTCCGCATAAATGAATACAGAAACGGAGTCCTCATCGGCTCTTCCATGCGAGATATGCAAATCAATGTAGGAAGTTGTAATAACAATGCCCCTGATCTTTTTACCTTTCCCGATACCTGTATAGAAGTGGGAGGATTAATGAATGCCCCGGCTTACACAATTGACAATACGGGAGATACCTTATCCATATCGGCATTTGGAGAGATCATGAACCTACCACAAAATCCAGGTCAGTTTGCGTCACCAGCATTAGGAGTTGACAGCGCTGGTGATTATTTCACCTGGTCACCTGGCTGTGATCTCGTTCGAAAAGCGCCTTATCAAATAACCTTTTTAGCAAAAAAACGTAACGCTATAGCAAACGGCTATTATCCATATACGAATGATTTTAACTCTGGATTTCTGGGTAGTGGCTGGGATGCCACATCACAATTAACGTTTACAAATCCCTGTCCACCCTCAGCAGATGGAACAACCTATTTATGGATGGGAAACGACCAGGCACACCCAAGAAGAGTAACAACACAGGCATTTGATATGACCGGTGGTGCCAACGAAATTCATTTCGACATGAAGTGGTCTACACAGGGGATGCAAAGCCCTTGTGAAGGCCCCGACCTTCCTGACGAGGGTATACATTTTCAGTATTCTACCAATGGCATAAACGGCCCATGGAAAGAAATAATTTACTGGGACCCGAGTAAACCGCCTCCCGGAGGCATCAATCCAATGCTAACAGTATGGAATCATTATAGTTTACCTATTCCGCAGGCAGCAATTACTACCAATACACGATTCAGGTTTTTGCAAACAGCCAGCTCAGGTGCTCATTATGATCACTGGGGAATAGATAACTTTCAGATTTTTGATCGCCCGGAAAATCTAAGCAGAACACGGACAGTTGATGTTTTGGTTATTGCTCCGGCACCTGAAAATCTAACTGCTACTGCTATAAATCAAACGATTGAACTAAACTGGAATAAAAGTAAATGCCCAAATGCTACCGGCTATAAAATCTATAGAAAGAATAGTTATATTGGTTATACACCATCTAATTGTCAAACCGGAGTTCCGGCTTACACCGGATACAAAAAAATTGCCACTTTAGGCAGCATTGACGACACAACTTTTACAGATGATAATAACGGACAAGGACTGCCACAAGGTTTTTCACATTGCTATATGGTAACAGCCATATTCCCTGATGGTGCTGAAAGTTACCCTTCACTTGAAGCTTGCGCTACTATTGACAGGGACAAGCCGCTACTTACGAAAGTTTCTGTAGTATCAACCGATCAGTCAGGCGGGGAAATGAATATTGAATGGTCAAAACCGCCTCATATCGACAATGCTTACAACGGCCCTTTTCATTATTTGATTTATCGCTCTGAGGACACTACTCAAAACTGGACATTAATTGATTCAACCTTAAATGTTAATGACACATCATATTCTGATATCAATCTGAATACACTGGAAAAGCAATACCATTACAGAATTGATTTTTTTCAGGTTGCTCCTTCCCAGCGTATAAAAATCAGTGAATCTGCTGCTTCCTCTTCTGTATACCTATTACTCAGCTCAGGAGATGAAAAAATCACTTTAACACTGAATTATGATGTTAGCTGGAATAATCAATCGGCAGTTGTATACAGACAGGACCCGGGCTCTGCTACTTTTGATTCAGTCACAACTATTACAACTAATACATACATAGACACCGGGTTAGTCAATGCCAAAACATATTGTTACAAAGTTAAAACCAAAGGATCTTATTCAGCTAATGGAATTGTTGATCCAATTCTTAATCTGTCACAGGTGAACTGTGCACAACCCAAAGACAATGAAGCTCCTTGCGCTCCGCATCTTGTTGTAACGGTAAATTGTCTTGACGTATCAAATAATTTGCTTTGGAATAACCCCAATAATTCATGTGCTTCAGATGTAGCTTCTTATGATATTTATTACCGTCCGCTTGTCCAGGGAAACTTTACATTCCTTCATGCGAACAACTCACCGGAAGACACGACCTATACACACCAAAAAACCAATAGCATAGCAGGCTGCTACCAGATAGTTGCTGTAGATTCTTCAGGTAATGAAAGTGATCCAAGTAATGTTGTATGTGTGGACATTGACAGTTGTGATATTTATCGTTTGCCGAATGTATTCACACCTAATGGCGACGGCATAAATGATTACTTTAAACCTTTCCCTTATGATTTTGTGGAGCATGTTGACATGAAAATATTCAACCGTTGGGGGAATCTGGTTTATGAAACCAATGATCCGGATATTAACTGGGATGGACGTCATCAAAACAATGGAGAGAAATGTGCAGCAGGTGTTTATTATTATGTTTGTGAAGTCTATCAACGAACATTAGAAGGACAAGAAAAAATAACACTGACCGGAAATGTGCATCTGCTAAGGTAATTTTTTTAATATATAGCAGTAATTTTATTTTTTTGCTATATTAAAACCTCTTAAAATCCTGACCAATCCACCAAATTAAAATTTATTAAAAAAAAATACATCAAATGTTCGCATTCAATCAAAAATCGAATTACCTTTGTGTATTATTTATTAATCAATTACATATTTAAATGAACACAGGTAAAGTTAAATTTTTTAATGAATCCAAAGGTTACGGTTTCATTAAAGATCAAGAATCAGACAAAGAGTATTTCGTACATGTAACAGGTCTTGTAGACAAGGTCAAAGAAGATGATGAAGTCTCTTTTGACTTACAAGAAGGAAGAAAAGGATTAAATGCAGTAAATGTAAAACTCCTATAATAGTTTAGATTTACAGAATTTAATTAAGAATTGTCACAAGCCTTGCTTTTTTAAGTAAGGCTTTTTTATTTTGATTCAGATTAACTATGTCTACGACTTTCGTTACCTTGCATCCGACCTAAACTTATTGCATGAATAATATGTTTAACTATTTTACCATAACAATGGAGGAATAAAGGACAATAGGAGCTATCAATCGGATATTACTTTAAATTCTGTTCTCCGGTTTTTTTGCCTTCCTTCTTCAGTTTGATTTGTAGCTATTGGTTGATCAAATCCCAGGCCTATGTATTCCAGCCTGTCTTTATTAATACCTTTACCTACCAAATAATCCACTACAGCCTTAGCCCTTCTCTCGGATAATTTCTTATTATATTCTTCTGAGCCAACATTATCTGTATGACCGGAAATTTCCACACGGATATTCGGATATTCCTGCATTATTTTGAACAAGCGATTAAGTTCAGCTCTTGAAGCATCTCTTAAAGTTGCCTTGTCAGTATCAAAAAAGATATTTCGTAAAACGATATGCATACCTTTTTCCACTTTCCTTAATCCAATATTTTTTTCAATAGATTTAGCTTTAGTTTCTTCCGTGAGATCAATGTTTTCGGAATAAAACAAATATCCGTCAGCCTGAATTGTTAACCCATAATTCTTGCCGGATTTCAGTTTAACAAGATAGCTGCCTGAAGCCGAATCATTTTTAAAATCAGCTAAAATTTCATTAGTCTGATTATCTGTTATTATCACAGAAGCATGAAGAGGATATTTCGTGTTTGCATCAAAAATAATTCCTTTCATAACTGTTATGAATGTTTTCTCAATGTCTGCGGCAGGTTCTGAATATGCATCCTGCAAAAGATTCTGCTCATATGCATTTACCTGATTCATCACTACAGTATTGATAACCTGTTTTTCTTCACCGGGAAAAGTCACTTCATAGATATCTTGCCCACCATAACCTCCAAGCCTTTCTGATGCAATATATGCTTTATTCCCGTTTTCTGTAAAAGATATAAAAAGGTCATCGCCTGGCGTATTGATCGGATACCCCAGATTTTCAGGTTTACACCATTCTCCGGTTTTATCAATATGGGTTTTAAAAATATCATATCCACCCATACTGTTATGACCCGTAGAGCTAAAATACAGCGTTTTTCCATCCGGATGCATATAAACCGCAGTTTCATCATAAACTGTATTAACAACCGGGCCAAGGTTTACGCCTTTCTTCCATTTACCCTTTTTATCAATTCTACTATCAAATATATCATGTTTCCCATAAGTATCAGGCTTATCCGAAACATAAAACAGTTTGTGTCCTTTGTCACTGAAACTTGCATAAGCCTCATGGTATTTTGTATTTATGCGTTTTGACAAATTATCCGGCCGAGACCATTTCCCTTTTCGTTTTTGTTCGGAGTAACAGATATCTCCGCCATTTTCGCTGGAATATATGTATATTGTTTCTCCATCTTCTGAAATACCTATGATTCCGTTATGATCTTCGCAATTGATGGATTTCCCCATTTTAACCGGTTGCATCCAGTTACCTGAGTCATTTGTAGCCACTTTATATCCATGTTCATTAAACCCATATACATCTTTTCTGATATTAGCTTTTTCATCCTCTGGACGCCGTGATGTGAAATATAGTGTATCACCTTCAGGTGCTGCAACCGGACTGTAATCATCATATTTTGAATTCACTACAGAGCCGGAATTATCGATAAATACATGTAAAGGAGCATCATAAAACTGCTTGCCATGCTTGCATTCCATAATGCGCTTTGTAAGCATGATTTCTGTTTCTGAACTTATTTTATCAGAATATTTTTGTTTGTAACTTTTAAACAACGATATAGCTGTATCAAATTTGCCGCAAAAATGATAGTATTTCCCCAATTTTAACATGACTTCCGGATGAACAAGCGAATCAAGCATAAAAGATCTTTTCAGATACTGGCCTGCTTTATCTTTTCCATATGTCTGAAAAAGGCATTCTCCAATTTTAAAGTTCAGTAATGCATTATCCGGGTTAAAACTCTGAGCTTCCATATAATATTCCACTGCCTGAGGATAATAGCCATAGCCTTTTTTGAACAGCCTGTCCCCTTTTCGGATGTTTTTCTTAGCTGCTCTCAACTCTTTTTCCTGATCCGGAAAATCTTTTTTATCAAAAGGTATCGATTCTTGTGCAAATGAAGCAGAAGCTATCAAAAAAAGAAAACAATATGAAATAACATTACTTTTTCGCATGATCATATGAAGATTTTCTTGTTAGTTACAATGGGTCTCTATAAATGTTTTTACCTGTTCAACCCCAAGCGATTTGGCCTTTTCCCAATCTGAACAAGCTTCATCAGGTAATCTGAGCATTTCTTTACAAATGCCTCTATTCATATATGCAATACCGTAATCAGATTTTAGTTTTATTGCGTTATCATAACACTTAACGGCCTTTTCATATTTCTTTTGTTTATAGAAAACATTGCCTTTGTTATTATATGCCTGAGCAAAATTTTTATCAATGGAAACAGACTTGTTATAATCCCGTAACGCCTTTTCATATTTGTCCTGTTTAAAATACAAAATTCCTCTGTTATTCCATACAACAGCATTTGATGAATCAATTTTCAACGCTGAATTATATGCTTGTATAGCTCCCTCAATATTCCCGTTTTTTTCTTTCGCTAACCCAAGAGCAAGGTAAATGTATGCTTTTGGCAAACCCAAAGCAATTGCTTTTTCATAATCTTGTATAGCTTTATCAAATTCATTAACCTCAAAATATGCATTACCTCGATCATAAAAGGCTACCGCATAATTTTCATCATTTTCAATGGCTTTTGTAAAATTCCTTATTGCCTCAGAATATTTTTTTTGTTCGTAATTAATACTTGCCATATAATAACAAGCATTTGCATGAGTTTCATCCATGTTGAATGCTTTCTGGAAATCTGAAAAAGCATCCTCGATGTTATCCTGAACAAGTTTAGCTAACCCCCGGTTATAGAACTTATTAGCTGTTGGTTCTGCGGAAATAGACTTATTATAATCTTGTAAGGCTACTTCAATATTTCCCTGTTTGTAATGTGCAAATCCCCGATTAAAAATAGCTTTGGAAAAATCATCCTTATTATCCAGGGCCTGATTAAAGAACCTAACGGCTTCAGTATAATCCCCGTTCTTCATTGCATCAACACCCTGATTATATAACTTCACTGCTATTTTTTCTTCTGAAGTTGAATAAGCTATAACCGTATCTTTAACCTGACCAGTTGAGCGTTGTACCGACAGCACAAATATGAGTATAAGAGAAAAGAAGTATAAATTTTTCATTTTAGACTATTTGTTTTATTCTAAACTGTTTTGGGCATTAACTTTCAAACCTCTAAAATAACAAATTTTGGCTACATATTGCAAGTATGGAATGAAAACAGTGTTGAAAAAATAACATGTTTTTGATTATCTTCGCTAAAAACTAAATGCTATGGGAAGGGTCATCATATATTCATTTCTGATTTCATTAATAATTGCAACAGGTTGTAATTCTGATATTCAAAAATCATCCGACCAGAATAACACAAATGAATCAAAAACAAAAAGTGATTCAATTCTGGCAAAACAAAACATCTCGTATAATCCTTTAATGCAGGCTGTTGTTTATCAGCAATTGTCGGCTGAAAAATATGCTCTTGAATATCAGACATACCAACTTGCTAAAATGGCATTGAAAGAGGACTTAGCAAACAAAAGCATTGATACACAACGCGCTGTCATTCTGGATATAGATGAAACTGTTCTGGATAACAGCCCATATGAAGTAATGCTCGTTAGAATGGATACTTCTTATCCGGCCGGATGGGCTCAATGGATAAATCAATCAAATGCAGAACTTATTGCAGGTGTAAAAGATTTTCTGGTTTTTGCTAAAAATTATGGTGTTGATATTTTTTACTTAACCAACAGGAAAGAACAGTTCAGAAATGCAACACTGAAGAACTTAAATAAATATGATCTGCCTCAGGCAGATAATGATCATCTTTTAATGCGCACAAATACTTCCAGCAAAAAGGCAAGAAGAGACAGAATAAAAACCGATTATCATATCTCGCTTCTTATTGGAGACAATCTGAACGACTTTTTGCATATTTTTGAAAATAAATCTAACGAAGAAAAGAAAGAGCTTGTTGATCAGCACCAGGAATTATTCGGGAAACGATTTATTGTTCTTCCCAATGCAACTTATGGTGATTGGGAGGCGGCAACCTTTCAATATGATTATTCCCTAAATAAAAAAGAAAAATATATTAAGATGCTTGAGCAGTTAGAAGGCTTTTGAGTTTACTTAAAATTATCATTTTATATTTCTAACTGAAAACCAGCATGAAAAATATTAACTCAAAAATGCCCGTAAAAGCACAGAAATTTGATTACTCCTTTCACGAGCAAATTAACATTATCCGGATTTTTAGTTTATCTCATATTGGAAAGGGATTCGGGCCTGAACAGGTTCCATTTCGCTGATATTTTTTAAATAATCATAATAGCGATATGTTGCTCCCAGCTCTTGTTTAAGTATTTTTGTTTTCATTCCCGATCCAAAATTACCGAAGAATTCTTCAAAAGGGTTTTTCAATTCAGGATATTCTTCGACTTGAAAATCCTCTATATCTGCCATTTTTGCCGCCTCTTCAATGGCCATGTCCAGCCCTCCGATCTGATCGACCAATCCATTTTCCATAGCATCAATTCCACTCCAGATACGACCTGAACCAATCGCTTTAACATCATCTATAGACATATTTCGTCCTTTTGCTACTTTTTGCACAAAATCCATATAAAAATGGTCTACATTTTGCTGAAGAACATCACGCTCAAAATCGGATAATGGTTTAAACGGATAACCAAAATCAGCATGATCATTTGTTTTAACACCATCGATGGTTATCCCCAGCTTATTATTCAAAAATCCTTTGATATTAGGTAATACACCAAATACACCTATAGACCCTGTTAGCGTATTAGGCTGGGCATAAATTTTATCAGCAGGACAAGAAATATAATATCCTCCGGATGCAGCAAGATCACCCATACTGACTATAACAGGCTTTTCTTTTTTTGCCAGGACAACCTCTCGCCAAATAATATCTGATGCCAGTCCACTTCCACCCGGAGAATTTACTCGTAAAACAATTGATTTTATCATTGAATCTTTTCTTGCTTCACGAATAGCTTCTGAAATTCGCTCCGAGCCGATAACCTCATCACTGCCTTCTCCCATTTGTATTTCTCCTACTGCATATATAACAGCTACTTCAGGTTTCTCCTTAATTTTTATTTTTTCTCCTGCTATGCGTTTACTGTATTCATCCAATTCAACAAACTCAGGAACTTTATCACCCGAAAGGCCAATCATTTCCCGTAGTTCGGCATAGAACTCATCTTTATATATCACATCATCCACAAGGCCATATTTTCTGGCATCTTCAGGTAACCTTAACAACAGAGAGTCTGCGATTAAGTTCAACTTTTCTTCACTAACATCCCGTTCTTCATTAATTCCTTTAAGAATATGATCCCAGATACCGGAAATATATTTCAGGCTTTGTTCTTTATTGGCTTCACTCATTTTTTCAAGTAATAATGGTTCAACAGCACTCTTGTAATCACCATAGCGAACTACTTGCATTTCAATATCCAGTTTGTTGAGTAATCCTTTGTAAAACATTGTATTCATGGACAATCCTCTCATATCCATCATACCGCTGGGGCTTAAATATATCTTATCTGCGATTGAGGCAAGGTAATATCCTTTTTGTGATAGAACATCAGAATATGTAACGATAAACTTGCCGGATTCTTTAAACTTTTTCAAACTATTACGTATTGATTCCAAAGTAGCCATTCTGGCCTGAATGATTGAAACATCCAAATAAATGCCTTCAATATTATCATCTTTAGCAGCTTGTTCAATTTGATCTTTTATATCATTTAGGCCTAAAATATTCATATCATCGAAAGCATCTATACCAAAATTCGTAAATGGATTGGCAGGCGTCCGCTCTGGTATCGGTTTATCCAATTCAATTAACAGAACTGAATTATCTTTAACTGTTACTACTTTTTTATCTGCAAATGATGCAATTGATGCTATCATGCCAAATAAAATGAAAAAAATCACAATCAGGGATAATAATGAGCCCAATAGTGAAGCCAACGTGTACTTAAAAAATTGTTTCATAGCTATAAAATTTGTGCATTTTTGTTAATTTCACGGTATAAAAATAATAAAAAAGCGGAGCATTTAAAACCCCGCCTTAAACAGATAACATAGATTATCTAACTAAATCCATTTATATGACGTTCGCTTATGTAATTTGTTACACTTATTTCTAACATTTTCATAAACTACTGATAAGCAATAATTATTAATTTAAGTATGCTATCTCAATCCAATTTATTCAAAACACATGTAAAGAATCATTAATTTTGCTAATCCATGAATAAACATGAAGCATACATAATAGCAGGCAGCAATATCGAACCCAGAGAACATTATCTGAAACAGGCCTTAAATTTTATTGAAGAGTCAGAAATAATCATCAAAAAAAAATCGGCTGTATACATCAGTGAACCATGGGGGTTTGATGCTGAATTAAATTTTTTTAATCAGGTTTTTAAGGTCGTTACTAAAATGTCGCCGAATGATCTGCTTAACGAATTAATGGCAATTGAATCGGCCACCGGGCGAATAAGAAAAGCTTCAAGAATTTACACTTCCAGAGTTATAGACCTTGATATACTCTTTTTTGATAATATTGTCTTAAGTAAACCTGAACTGATCATTCCACATCCAAAAATTGCTGACCGAAGATTTGTGCTTATGCCTTTGAATGAAATCGCTCCTGATCTTATTCATCCAGTTTTAAATCAGTCAATCAATCAGTTGTTGGGTAATTGCCAGGACATAGGAAAAGTATTTGTGAAAACATAAAGAAAATGAGAAATCAATTTATTGCAATTGAAGGAAATATAGGTGCAGGAAAAACAACTTTAGCCACATTGTTGGCAGAAGAGCTGAATGCTTTATTAATACAAGAGCAGTTTGAAAAAAATTCATTTTTGCCATTATTTTACAATGATCCGGAGCGATATGCTTTCCCATTGGAAATGTCCTTTTTAGCAGACCGTTACCAGCAATTAAAACATCAATTATCTTCTCCCGGACTTTTTAACTCTTTGATCATATCCGATTATTTCATAAATAAATCTTTAATATTTGCCAGAAAGACACTACAGGCAGATGAATATAAACTCTACTCAAGATTATTTAATATTATATCGGCAAGTCTAAGAAAACCCGATTTGCTTGTTTATCTTTATTCTGATATCCCAACGCTGCAGAAAAACATAAAAAATCGTGGCCGTGATTACGAAGGAAAAATAACAGATGAATACCTAAAAAAGATCCAGGCAAGCTACTTCGATTTTATACGCGTGCAAACAAATCTTTCGGTTATTATCATTGATAACAGTAATTTAGACTTTGTTAATAATAAAGATGACTACGAAAGAATCAAAACCATAATAACCAAAACGCATTCACATGGTATTCACCGTTATTCCTTAAAATAACTGGTCATCTAATCACGTTTTTTAACGGATTAGAGTAACTGACCCTGTTTTTGTGAAAGACTTATTCCACACACTGGTATATTCAATTTTATAGATATACACATCAGCCGGAGCAGGTTCGTTGTTTATGGTTCCGTCCCAGCCGTCCGCAGGGTCTTCAGATTTAAAGATTATATTTCCAAAAGAGTCATAAATAATAAACTCATAATCTTTAAATGCTTCAAATTTGCCCTTGGGTTTAAAAACATCATTTAATCCGTCTCCATTTGGAGAAAATGCATTAGGTATAAAGAAAGTTGAACAATCTTCTGTATATACCTTCACTGTATCTTTATTGCTGCAACCATCAGCATCAGTACCAGTAACAATGTAATTTTTAGTAACAACCGGACTAATTGTCACAGTTGAACCAGTTTGTCCGTTATTCCAGGAATATGTTTGAGCACCAGTAGCATAAAGTTCTGTTTCATCACCCAAACATATCAGGCTATCTTTAGCAGAGGCAACAACGACAGGCAGAGGATATACAGTTACAGTAGTAGTATCATAATTCACACAGGAGTGTATATCAGTCACTTTAACGTAATAATCTGTTGTATTATTTGGAGAGACTGTAGTTGTAGCAAACATATCTCCATTACTCCATTCATAATCTTGTCCCCCGCTGGCAGTCAAATCAACCTGCTCACCATAGCAAATTTCTTTATCAGGACCAGCATCTGCATTTGGCAAAGGATGAACTTTAACCGTAACAGTATCATACCCTTTACATCCTAAAGCAGAAGTAACGGTAAGATAATAATCCGTATCATTGTTAGGGCTGACGGTAATGCTTTGGATAGAATCCCCTGTACTCCATGCATAAGACCCGTTTGCTGCAGCGGCTGTGAGGGTAACGGAATCTCCAAAACAAATTTCTTTATCAGGGCCTGCATCTGCATTTGGTGTTGGAGCAACCGTCACATTAACTGAATCTGTAGCAGAACAATTACCATCAGTAACAGTGACTGTATATATCCCTGAGTTACTCACGGTAATTGATTGAGTTGTTGCTCCGGTATTCCATAAATAAGTATCATATCCGGAGTCAGCCTGGAGAACTGCATAGTTATTAGGCCCTGCACAAATCGTCGTATCCGGTCCAAGTCCTGGTTCAGGAGTTGGAATAACCGTAATAGTTACATCATCGCTAGCCGAATTTCCTGAAGTATCCAGGATATAAACTGTATATGTATGAGTAGAGGTCGGAGACACCCAACCTCCATCAAAGGCTTGCACTCCATGTGACCAGGCTACATTTTGCTGTCCGGGACAATAGATTTCCACTTCGTCAATTCCCCAGGCATCGTAGTTTACATTACTGGTTGAAAGTTGAGCCCAGCGAAATTTTGTATTTGTTGTTGCTGCTGCTGCAGGCACACTGTTTTCATATCTATGCCAGTAATAAACACTTTGAGAAGGTGGAGAGGGAGGTACACCTACAGGTTCCCAATATCCTCCGCTTCCAACAGTTGTTGTATTATTTGTAAATGGTGGTGTAAAACTGTTCACTCCAACAGGATCAACATCTGGTCCTGGAAAATCCGTCCATGTAGCACCATTATTTGTTGAATATTGCAAGTGTACTCCTTCATCAGGCAAATCAGGGTCCTCGCAAGAACCAGGTCCGGATATCTCTCCATAGCGCATCCACCATTTTATCATACAACTGGTGGAAGAGACATCATAGTTATTGGTTACAAGGGTTCGCTGTTGTGAATTGGTAGTTCCCACCCATAAATGTGCACCATTGGGGCCCGGGCCACATGGATTTGTAAATACCGGGTTTGCCTGAGTTGAATACCACCCTGCACCTATTGTCTGATTATCAAAGCTGTTATTCATTAGAAAAGTACAGGAACCATCTGAATTCAGGTGAACACTATCACCTTCGCATATTGTTGTGTCTGATGTAGGTAATAACACATCAATATTACATTGTGAATTAAGATTAAAGGCAAAGCCTGTTATAAAAAAGATCAAAGGTATTAGTCTGTATAGCATAGCATAAGTTTTTAAGTTCAAAAATAAGACAAGATCAAAAACTTATAAGTTGCCTAAAAGCAAAAAGGGATGCTCAAAAATTGAGCATCCCTTTTTAATTTATATTACAAATAATATTTTATTTCAACAAAGTAACGGAACCGGTTTTACTAAATTCCTTACCCCAAACACTTTTGTAATAAATTCTGTAAATATAAACGCCATGTTTAGCAGGTTCTCCGTTGATATATCCATCCCAACCTTCTTTTGGGTCCTGTGTATTAAAAATAACTCTACCCCAACGGTCATATATTTGCAATTCATATTCATCAATTGCAGCAAAATCGCCAAGCGGGTTAAAAACATCATTCAATCCGTCTCCATTTGGAGAGAAAGCATTAGGAATAAAGAAAGTAGAACAGTCTTCAGCGATTACTGTGGCACTTGCAGATGATTGACATCCGTTTGCGTCTGTTCCCGTCACAGTAAATGTTGTTGTACTCATTGGTGTTACGATAATTGTCTGGCCGGTTTTTCCGACGCTCCAGTCGTATGTTGATGCACCGTTTGCAGTAAGTTCGGTTTCTTCGCCAAGGCAGATGGCACTGTCTTGTGCAGTAACTGTTATTACTGGTAAAGGATTCACTTCAACGGTTACTGAATCAGCGCTCACACAACCATGTATATCAGTAACTACAACATTATAGGTAGTTGTATTAGCGGGCGAAACAGTAATTGTCGAGCCCATATCACCGGTATCCCATGCATAATCCTGTCCACCGGAAGCTGTTAAGTCAATCTGGTCGCCATTACAAATACTTTCGTCCGGGCCGGCATCAGCATTAGGCAGCGGATGTACCGTTACATTTACAGTATCGAAAGCCACACAATCCGGTGAGCTTCCTACTTTTAGCACATAACTTGTACTTTGTTGCGGGCTGACTGTTATACTTTGGGTAGAATCACCGTTACTCCAGGCATAAAACCCACTTACAGTCCCTGCTGTTAAGGTTACTGAATCTCCTACGCAAATCTCCTGGTCTGTTCCTGCATCAGCTATTGGGGCTGGTGTTACGGTGACATTAACAGTATCTGTCGCACTGCAATTTCCTTTTGTTACTGTAACGGAATAAGTTCCGGATGTATTAACATTAATAGATTGTGTTGTTGCTCCGGTATTCCAAAGGTAAGTGTCATAACCCGTATCTGCTTCTAAAATGGCATAGTTACCCGGATTATTACAAATTGTAGTATCAGCACCCAGGCCTGGATCAGGTGTCGGGATTACAGTAATATTCACAGAAGCACTGGCAGAACCTCCTGTTGTATCCAGAATATAAACAGTATATGTAGTAGTACTTGTAGGTGAAACATATCCTCCGTAAAAATCCTGCACACCGTGTGACCATGCGACATTTTGCTGGCCGGGGCAATAAATTTCCACTTCGTCAATTCCCCATGCATCAAATCCTGTATTACTGGTTGCTAACTGTGCCCAACGAAATCTTGTATTTGTAGTAGCAGCAGCAGCAGGTACACCATTCTCATATCGATTCCAGTAATATAATTCACTTGCATACTGGGATGATGAACCCGAATGCGGTTGCCAATAGCCTCCGCTTCCCGGAGTTGTGGTGGTAAATGGCCCTGTAGTTGAAAAATTACCTACCGGCTCAATGTCCGGGCCTGGAAAATCAGTCCAGGAAGCTCCGTTGTTTGTTGAATACTGCAAATGAACCCCTTCATCCTGCCAGTCAGGGTCTTCGCAATTTCCAGAGCCCTGAACACGGCCATATCTCATCCACCATTTGACGACACAACTGGTTGAGGAAACATCATAAGAATTGGTTACTAATGTCCTTGACTGAGACGGTGTTGTTCCCACCCAAAGATGTGCCCCGTTAGGTCCGGGACCACATGGATTTGTAAATACCGGATTGGCTGCGGTTGATGACCAACCTGCTCCAATCGTCTGGTTATCAAAGTTATTATTCATTAAAAAAGTACAGGACCCATCAGAATTTAGTTCCAATGAATCACCTTCACAGATCGTTGTGTCTGCTGTTGGTTTCAGTATATCAATACTACACTGGCTACTGGCATAACTCCATACCATTGCAAGTATAGTTATTAACCATATTTTTTTCATCATAGCTCTTAAGTTTAAGAAGGATTAACAATTAATTCTCTTAGTTCAAATTTTGTTAACGACTTGCTTTCCCGCTCTATAAATCGTTTAAATAGAGAAAGGCCAGATGGTGAATCAAAACTGCATTTTCCTTCAATCGTTTCTCCCGGTGCAAGTGTCAGCGTGTGCTTGTATTCCGGATCCTGGTAGTGATTGCAGTTAACGCAATTATCATCATACCAGCGCACATCATACCATTCTAATTCTAATGCCTGATCTGTTGAATTTACAAATTTAAGCAACATCATCTCCTGGTTAATACCTTCTGATGCATCTTTCCATATTTTACTCTGTTTGTAAATCATCACACCATTTTTTTCCTGGTGTAATGTCCAGTTTTCCTGTTGAGCAAAGCCCAATACCGGCGCCAACAGTAATAATAGTATCAATGTTCTTTTCATAATTAATGTATTTTTTTGCTTTGTTTACTTTTTTGACACGATATTATAATTAAAAGTTGCCTTTGATGATTTAATTATTTCAGCGCTTAAAGATATAAAGATTTAGGAAATCAGTAATTAGGAAAGTGTTAATATATCTCTATGACTTATGTTTTGTGCTTTTGAATGTTTAAATTTATTGTCCGGCAAGCCGTTAAGCTTTGTTAATATTTCTGCTTAATTAATTAAAAATCATATATCAACAGGGAAAATGTAATATCAAAATTATACTTTATTTTCTTACTTTCGTCCCTAAAAAGTACAAATGTATAAAGATCTTTTTATTGATTTGGACAGAACGCTTTGGGATTTTGAGACCAATGCCACTGATACATTGAAAGAAATATATGATTATCATCAACTCAAGATTGATTCCAATCATTCATTTCAGGATTTTATACATGTTTATTATAAGGTTAACAAATTTCTTTGGGAATTATACCGGTCGGATAAAATAACCAAATCTTATCTAAGTGTGGAACGTTTTCGCAAAACTATGGAAATATTACAACAGGATGAAAGCAAAGCACAAAAGATGGCGAAACAATATATAAGCTGGAGCTCACTAAAGAAAAAGCTTTACCCGGGTGTAACAGAGACTTTGGAGTATCTCAAAAAAAAATATCGTTTACATATAGTTACTAATGGTTTTAATGAGGTTCAGTTTAAAAAAATAAGAAACAGTGGTCTTTCATCATATTTTGATACGATTATAACGAGCGACAATGCAGGAAATAAAAAACCCGACAAAGCTTTTTTTATCTATGCTTTCAGTGAAACCGGAGCTATTCCTGAGTACACACTTACGATCGGTGATGACGAGATATCAGATATTGAAGGTGCAAAAGCAGCCGGAACAGATCAGGTTTTTGTTAATTATGACAAACGCGATTTGCCTAATCTTAAACCCACTTATGAAATAAATGCATTTTATGAATTAAAAGAATTTCTTTAATTCAGCCCAAAACTTCAGCAAGTACAGTTTTTCCAGCCCTGACTTTTTGTCCGACAGATACTTTTATTTTAGAATTCGCTGGCATAAAATGGTCTACACGAGAGCCGAATTTAATAAACCCTAATGGCTGACCGGCATATACACCTTCTCCTTTTCTAGCGTAATTTACAATCCTTCGTGCCATTATACCGGCAATTTGACGAATCCATATTACGCTACCTTTATCAGTAATCATTTTAATTGTATTACTTTCATTTAATTCAGAAGATTTTGGATGATAAGCAGGTAAGAATTTGCCTTTCTGATATTCTACTTCCTCAACTTTTCCAGGCATTGGATACCGATTCATATGAGTATCAAAAGGGGACATAAACACTGAAATCTGCCAGGCTTTACATTCCGGAAAAAATTTGTTTTCTATTTGTTCAACAGCAACAACTTTACCATCCGCCGAACTCAGAAACTCATTAGGTTGTTGTTGCACAACAAATACCGGAACCCTAAAAAAATAAATGACCCAGGCAGTAATCAATATCAATAACACGCTAAGAGCTACAGACAACCAATCAACTGAAATTATTACCCACAAGGCATATATTGCCATAATACAGAATGTAACTGCAATAAAAACAGGGATGGTTCCTTCTTTATGAATTTTATATTGCATGATAGATATTATGTTCTAAGAGTTTAAATTAGGAACAAAATTAATATATAAATCCATACGACAGGAGCAGCAAACAATAAACTATCAAACCGGTCCAGAGCTCCTCCATGTCCGGGTAAAAACATGCCCGAATCCTTAACCCCCTTTTTACGCTTTAAGAAGGATTCAAAAAAATCTCCTGCAATAGCTCCAATCACTCCGAAAAATGCAAAACCTAACCACTGCCATATATTCCACAACTCCCAAAACCGGCTCAATACATATCCCGCAATCAAGGCAAAAACAATCCCTCCTATGCTGCCTTCTACAGTTTTTTTAGGTGATATTCCCGGAAACACCGGAGTTTTTCCAAGCAAACGACCTGTCAGGTAAGCAAATGTATCATTAACCCATACAATAATTAAGAGTGCCAATAAAAACTGGGTAGAATAGTTATAGTCTTTTATTGGAGTGAAAAGTAATAACAGCATAAAAACAAATCCTAAACCAGGGTACAATAATGTATAAATTAGGGAAAGGCTATTGTTTGGTTTTGAATTATTTTTTATATCCGTATACAAAACAATAATCAAAGGGATAATAAGTACCGAAATCCAAACAATATCAAAGACATCAAAAAATGCCAAACCCAAAATGAGAAACATCAGTCCTGTTGAGGCCACATTCACCCATACTATACCTTTTTTATTCAGCAGCTTATTGAATTCATAAGCAGAAGCAATGATAAACAGTAAAAACAAAAGAAGAAAAATGCCAAAATGCCAAAGCACCGCAATTAGCGTTGCTCCAACAAACAATGCTCCAAAAAACAATCTGGTCCAGAAATTATTCACGATCCGGCATATTTGAGATGACATGTTTTGCTCTCACTACATCCTTTGCCTGTACATATAATTCTATTTCACCAAACAAATAAGCAGAGTCTTTTTTATTTAAAGTCTTGCATTCTATCCCTTCATCGATAAGCTTGGACTTTATAAGCTCTGCATCAAACAGTATGCCTGTGGCGTATACTTTTTTCCAATCGGAGTTGCTCATTGTTCTGTCTTATGGTTTCCTGTTAATGATATAAAAAACAGAGTTAATAAAGGAAACTACTTATTCGCCTTTTCGTTTTTATCGGGTTCCCCGCTATGCGGTTCATTTTTATCCGGGTTTTTATCCTGTTCCGAATCTTTTTTATCAGCTCTATCCTCTGATGGCTTTTCTTTTTTCGATTCCTTTTTTTTCTTCGCAGCGGATTTTTGATCTTTTTCTCCATTTCTGGATTTTTCATCAGTACTGCTTGATATATTAGCTTTGCTCACAGCATCCAAAATATCTTTATCTTCTTCTTGATCGCTCCATGTGCGTTTGCCAAAAATCCGTTCCAGATCATCACGGAATATAACCTCTTTATCCAGCAATGTTTTAGCCAATTCAATTAATTGGTCTTTATGATTATTGAGAATTGATTTTGCATTTTCATATGCCTTCTCAATCAAAGCGCTAATTTCTTCATCAATTATCTGAGCCGTTTTTTCACTAAATGGCTTAGTAAAGGAATACTCGCTTCTGCCAGTGGAATCATAATAACTTACATTCCCTATTTTTTTATTAAGCCCAAAATAGGTAACCATAGCATAAGATTGTTTAGTCACCTTTTCCAGGTCATTAA
This sequence comes from Bacteroidales bacterium, assembly GCA_021740245.1. Lineage (GTDB taxonomy): Bacteria > Bacteroidota > Bacteroidia > Bacteroidales > PWNQ01 > PWNQ01. Next base: position 29,876 of record JAIPAE010000019.1, read on the forward strand.
GCGCACCTGTCGATACTTTATTAAACATTATTTCTTCAGCGGCTCTTCCACCCAGTGCTGATGTAATTTCATCAAACATCTGATCATAAGTTGTAATTTGCCGTTCTTCAGGAAGGTACCAGGCAGCTCCCAGTGCTTTTCCCCTGGGCACAATTGTTACTTTAACCAAAGGGTGTGCATATCTCAACATCCAGCTAACGGCAGCATGGCCGGATTCATGAAAAGCAATAACCTCTTTTTCCTGTTTGGATATAATTTTGTTTCGTTTTTCCAGGCCACCGATAATTCTATCAATAGCATCAATAAAGTCCTGCCGTGTTATTTTTTTATGTTTATTTCGGGCCCCAATTAATGCAGCTTCATTGCATGCATTTGCAATATCGGCACCGGAGAATCCGGGAGTTTGTTTAGCCAGGAGTTCCAGGTCGATATTTTCATCCAGTATAAGCTCTTTGGTATGCACAACAAATATTTGTGCACGTTCTTTTAAGTCCGGTAATTCTACCTGTATCTGTCGATCAAAACGACCAGCTCTTAAAAGGGCTTTATCGAGCATATCAGCCGGGTTAGTACCCGCCAGTATAATAACACCGGCATTGGAAGAGAATCCGCCCATCTCTGTGAGCAATTGGTTTAATGTATTCTCTCTTTCGTCATTT
>JAIPAE010000020.1 GCA_021740245.1 Bacteroidales bacterium
CCGTATGGATCTTGATTCTACACGATCCAGAAATGCCTATCATCAAATAATCAGCGATTTTGAAACTCAGAAACTGGATATTTTGGTAGGGACACAAATGGTAACTAAAGGCCTGGATTTTGATCATGTGGGACTGGTTGGTGTTATGAATATGGATAATATGCTCGGATTTCCTGATTTCAGAGCTTTTGAAAAAGCGTATCAGTTATTGGCACAGGTTAGTGGAAGAGCCGGCCGTAAAGGTGAACGCGGGAAGGTCATTGTTCAAACCCGGCAACCCTATCATTCTGTAATACGATATGCTATGAATAATGATTATCATGAAATGTTTAAAAGCCAGATGCAGGAAAGAAAGTTGTTTAGATATCCGCCCCATTACAGATTGATTAGGCTTACTCTTAAACACAAAAATAAGGATGTGGTTTATAAAGCTTCTAAACTTTTGGGAGGAGCATTAAGAGCAAAACTCGGGAAACGCGTGCTGGGACCGGAATATCCGCCTGTTGCCCGGATCAGGAAGCTGTATCTACGCGATATCATGATCAAAATATCGGATAAAGATGAAAAAAAAGCAGTGAAAGAAATTATTAAAAAGGAAATTATAAGCCTTAATAAGGAAGCTGATTTTAAATCTGTTCGCGTGAATGTTGATGTAGACCCCGCATAAAAGAAAGGATTATCATAACAAATTTTTAATTGATAATATTATTCCTCCTCTATTATAAGGAAAATATCTTCGTTATCTCTTTTCATTAAATAATTTTCCCTGGCGTATTTTTCAAGTGTTTTTTTATTTGTCTTTAATTCCATGGTAGCCTGGCGATCTTTTTCAATCTCTTCCTTGTAGAATTTCTTTTCTTCTTTTAACTCACTTACTTTATTCGTAAGCCGCCATTGAGAGACCATATTGTTTTGATCGAAAAACAACATCCATATCAGAAATATGAATACTGTAATACTGTATTTGTTGCGTAAAAATGATGGTATGTTTTGCCAAAGTTTTTTCATATGCTACTGTGCAAATATAAAGTATACTGATGAAGTCATCATTAAAAAAACTTAATTTTATTAACGTGAATATGTTAAATAACTTTCAGTATAAAAACGAAGGCATGCATAAATAACTTTTTTGCAAATCATTTTATCAGGGGAACACACAAAAATGTAATTTTGCCATTAATCACTATTTTGACAGAAAGATGAAAAAGTACATTTATATTGTTTATTTCTTGATTTTGTTAATCGTCGTTTATGGTATTGGTAAATTCATGGAGCATCTTTCCGTTAACAAGAAAGAAAATCTTCCGGCAATTCCTTCTGTTTATTCCAATATATCTAATGCAGATAGAGAAGGATTGACCCTCACAGATTCAGCAGGAGAAGTCTATACATTTAATTATGTAAAACCTGAATACCGTATTGAACAGTTCAGAAACTCAGCAAAAGGGAATGATCAGGGGATTGAATTTGATTTTGGAAACGATTTTGAGGGCTCATTGCATTATGGTTTTATTGATCGTTCCGAAAGCCGGACTACATTTCCGGTATTTTTTAAAAAGATATCTGAAATATCAAATGGGAAAACATCTATTAATATTTCACAGGATTTATCGAAGAAATATGATATGGTCGGTTGGGAAGAATCCGGGCAATTTGAAATTGGTTACCGGGTTATCAATAGTGCAGGCAAGATGTTATATGATGGGAAACTTTTTGTAAAGGGAAAAGGTCCTTTTAAGATTGCACCTTCAGTTATCGAGGGGCCGTTTATAAACAAGGTAACATCCACACAGGCTGTAGTCTCTTTTACAACAAACCGGAAAGTGAAAGCCCGGATTGCAGTTGACGGAAGAATTCTAAACAGTCCCCGCAGGCAATTGAAACATGAAATTACAATTGATAAGCTGCGACCGGATTCTATTTATCAATATCATTTGTTGGTTGACGATTATAAGTTTAGCTCCCGTTTCAGTACTGCTCCCCGGCCAGGAAGACGTGATCGTGTAATTTTTGGATTTACATCTGATAGCCGCGCCGGAAAAGGTGGAGGAGAGCGAAATATGCATGGTGTAAATACCTATATGATGAAGAAAATTGCTGCTTATGCTGATATGCAGGATGTTGATTTCTGGCAGTTTACCGGTGATATGATTGATGGTTATTTGCAGAATATAAGCCAAACAAAATTGCAATATGCCAACTGGAAGCGGGCAATAGAACCTTTTGCCCATAATACACCGATCTATGTCGGCATGGGTAATCATGAAGCTGTTACAGCCAATTTTGTCAAAAACTCTGAAGAATACGGAATAGCAGTGGACCGGTTCCCTTTTGAAACGGCTTCATCCGAAGCAATTTTTGCAGAGCAGTTTGTTAACTTCGAAAACGGTCCTGAATCCGAAGATGGAGCAGATTATGATCCGGTGATGGAAAAACATGCCAAACCTGATTTTCCTTCTTATCGCGAAAATGTGTATTCTTATACATGGGATAATGTGGCTATGATCGTTTTAAATTCTGATTACTGGTATGCTCCAACTCCTCAGTATATTCCGGTTAGCTCAGGAAATCCTCATGGCTATATTATGGATAACCAATTATTATGGTTAAAACAAAAGTTGAAATCAATGGATTCTGATTCTGCTATTGATCATATTTTTATTACAATTCATACACCACCGTTTCCTAACGGGGGGCATGCTAAGGATGATATGTGGTATGACGGAAACAATAAAATAAGGCCTTATGTCAATGGGAAACCACATGAAAAAGGTATTATTGAAAGACGGGATGAGTTTCTGGATTTGGTCATTAATAAAAGTTCCAAAACCCGGGCATTATTATGTGGAGATGAGCATAACTACAGCCGTTTACTTATTAATGACAGCATGCCCTGTTATCCGGAGACCTATGATAAGCCCAGACTAAAAATTACCCGAGATTTCTGGCAGTTAACCAACGGTTCGGCCGGAGCACCTTATTATTCACAACAAAAATTGCCGTGGTCGGGAAATGTAAAAATATTCTCTACTCAAAATGCCTTTATTTTGTTTCGGATAGAAGGTCGTAAAATTGATGCTGAGGTTGTGAACCCTGAAACATTTCAGGTAATAGAAACATTCAAGTTGAAATAATAAGCATAAAATATAAGATTATGAGTAAAAACTCTTTGATAGGCCCTATTGGCAGGCTAATAGGCCTTCGAAATAAATCACATCCCTGGCATGGGTTGAACTTCACAAATTCGATTCACCTGAATAATATGCTTTCCAATGTTTAACTGTCTTGCTTAACACCAAGAAGTGTTGCTGAGGTATAATCTGTTACCTTAACCTTGACATACTGACCTTTTAAATCCTTTGTGCCCGGAAAAACGACCACTTTGTTTTGTTCATTCCGGCCCCTCATTTTTTTGATGTCTTTTTTTGAAGGCCCTTCTACTAATATGGTGAATGTTTTATTCAGGTCGCGTTTATTACTTTGCTCTGATAATCTCTGTTGCAGGGAAATGATCTCTTGTAAACGGCGACTCTTAACATCATCAGGTATATCATCCTTAAAACGCTTTGCGGCAATTGTTCCGGGTCTTTCAGAATATTTAAACATGAAAGCAAAGTCGTAATCCACTGTTCTCATCAGGGATAAGGTTTGTTTATGGTCCTCTTCTGTTTCGCGGCAAAAACCTGCAATTATATCTGTGGTGATACCGGCATCCGGAATGTGCTTTTTGATAGACTCTATGCGGTTCAGATACCACGCTCTGGTGTATTTGCGGTTCATTCGGTTTAAAACCTCTGTGCTGCCTGATTGAACCGGTAAATGAATAGCATTTGCAATATTGGGCGTATAGGCAATAGTCTGTATCAATTTATCCGATAAATCTTTCGGGTTCGATGTTGCAAACCTTAGCCTCAACTTTGGATTTACAGCCGATATTTGTTTTAATAAATCGGGGAAATCTATGAGTTCACTGTTGGTTTGCCATTTGTAAGAGTTTACATTTTGTCCGAGTAATGTTATTTCGCGATAACCTTGTTCAAATAGCCGGTGGGCTTCTTCTTTGATAGTTTCGGGATTGCGACTTCTTTCACGTCCTCTGGTATATGGCACTACGCAATATGAGCAATAGTTGTCACAACCTCGCATGATCGAAATAAAGGCTGATATCCCTTTGCTGTCAAGCCTAACCGGCTCGATGTTGTCGTAGGTTTCTTCCCTTGATAAGATAACGTTAGCCATTTGTTGTCCTTCTCGAATCCCGTCAAGCATTTCAGGCAAATGACGATAGGAATCAGGGCCCGCTATCAGGTCGACTTCCTGATATTCCCTAAAAATATCTTCTTTTAATCGTTCTGCCATACAGCCAACAACTCCGATGACCGTGTCCGGATTTTTGCGTTTTACACGCCGGAATTCCTGAATCCTGCCGAAAACCCTGCGCTCTGCATTTTCCCTGATAGCACATGTGTTGACTAAAATCACATGGGCATCTTCCATGGATTCTGTGAGCTCGTATTCATCTCCACTCATTACTGAAGCGATGATCTCGCTGTCAGAAAAATTCATCTGACATCCGTATGTTTCTATATATAGTTTTTTGGACATTAACTAAAATAATTTATGATCTGATTTTGCAAAAGTATGAAACCAATAATAATAATGGATTATAAATTTTTATATGATATCAAATCGGAGATATAAAGCCTCATAAAAGTGATTAAGGGGCTTATTATTAACTCCTCAGGATTGTACATGATATATTGCTGATAATTTGTATTGATTATGCTTTTAATATTGTTTTACCTTTGCGCCCGATTACATATGTTTGATTAAACTAGTTGATTTATGGCAAAGAACCTGGTGATTGTTGAGTCACCCGCAAAAGCAAAAACGATAGAAGGATTTTTAGGCGAAGATTATACAGTGATGTCCAGTTTTGGTCATGTTCGTGATTTAGAAAAAAATAAACTAAGCGTAGACCTTGAAAATGGATTCCGGCCTGATTATATAATAAGCCCGGATAAGAAAAAAGTTGTCACAGCCCTGAAGAAAAAAGCCAAACAATCGGAAAAAGTGTTGTTAGCATCTGATGAAGACCGTGAAGGAGAAGCCATTTCCTGGCACCTGGTGGAAGCACTAAACCTGGATTTGAATAAAACCGAGCGAATTGTATTTCATGAGATTACTAAAAATGCTATAAAGAATGCAATAGAAAATCCACGGTCTATCGATTATAACCTGGTGAATGCTCAGCAGGCCAGACGTGTTCTTGACCGTCTTGTTGGTTATGAATTGTCTCCTTTACTGTGGAAGAAAGTAAAACCATCACTTTCTGCAGGGCGTGTTCAATCGGTTGCTGTCAGGTTGATAGTGGAAAGAGAAGATGAAATCCGCAATTTTAAACCAGAATCGCATTTAAAAGTTACTGCTGATTTTGATGCAAAAGGGAAAGTGCTCAGTGCGGAGTTATCTAAAAAACTGGCAGACCGTAATAAAGCCAGAGAACTTCTGGAACATTGTCAAACAGCAGATTTTGTAGTTTCAAAAGTAGAGAAAAAACCCGGAAAAAAATCTCCGGCACCACCTTTTACAACGTCTACTTTACAACAAGAAGCGAGCCGTAAACTGGGCTATTCGGTAGCAAAAACAATGATGGTAGCTCAAAAACTTTATGAGTCCGGTCAGATAACCTATATGAGAACAGATTCTGTGAATCTTTCGGGTATGGCATTAGGCATGACGAAAGATGAAATTTTTTCGGAATTTGGAGAAGATTATCATCAAACCAGGAATTATACCACCAGGTCTAAAGGCGCACAAGAGGCTCACGAAGCTATTCGCCCCACCTACATAAATAAACGTGCTGCCAAAGGCGATAATAGCATGAAGAAGCTTTATGAGCTTATATGGAAACGAACAATCGCATCTCAAATGAGTGATGCAAAACTGGAGAAAACTAATGTTTATATAGATATCTCGGAGCGTAATGAAAAATTTATTGGAAGAGGCGAAGTTATTACCTTTGATGGTTTTTTGAAAGTTTATCTGGAGTCAACGGATGATGAGGATAATGCAGAGGAGCAAAAAGGAATGCTTCCGCCTATTAATAAAGGAGAAAATATGCATCCGCAGACAATAGATGCTATACAACGTTTTTCTAAACATCCGCCACGGTATACCGAAGCCTCACTGGTGAAAAAAATGGAAGAACTGGGGATTGGCAGACCATCCACTTTTGCTCCAACGATATCCACTATTCAAAAACGGGAATACATCGTAAAAGAAGATCGAGACGGTGTTGAACGCAAATATCTGCATATAAACCTGAAAAACAATAAAATATCCGAGGATCAGAAATCGGAGAAAACCGGCTATGAAAAAGGAAAATTATTCCCGACAGATATTGGAATTCTGGTTAATAAATTTCTGATCAGCTATTTTAAAGATATCATGGATTATGGTTTTACTGCCCAGGTGGAAGAAAAATTTGACCGGATTGCAGATGGACAGGAGCAATGGAATAAGATGATAGAAGATTTCTATGGTTCTTTTCATGAAAAAGTCAAAGAAACAGAAAAAAAGGCAGAACGGTTTCGCGGTGAGCGCTTACTTGGTAAGGACCCAAAATCAAAGAAAAATGTCTATGCTAAAATAGGCAGGTATGGACCAATGATACAGATCGGTGATACCGAAAGTGATGAAAAACCCCGCTTTGCAGGCCTCAGAAAGAATCAAAGCCTGCAAACAATTTCACTGGAAGAAGCTTTGGAATTATTTCAGTTTCCTAAATCTATTGGCGAATATGAAAACGAAGAACTGGTGGTTTCAATAGGACGGTTCGGACCTTATGTAAGGCACAAGTCTAAGTTTTACTCCATACCTAAAGACGAAGAACCTGTAGATGTGACTAAAGAGCGTGCTGTGGAAATTATTGAAGCCAAAAGAAAACATGACAGGGAAAGAACAATTAAAGAATTTCCACAAGATGATCAGATAAGAATCCTGAAAGGACGTTATGGCCCTTACATCTCTATGGGCAGAACAAACTACAGAATACCAAAAGATAAAGACCCGGAAAGGTTGACATATGAAGATTGTATGCAAATTATTGAAACCTCCGGGAAAACATCTCGTAAAACCAGCGATAAGAAGACTGCATCGAAGAAGTCAGCAACCCAAAAAACATCAGCTAAAAAGGGTGGTACAAAAACAAAGAAAACTTCTTCGACAAAGAAAAAGTCTTCCGGTAAGAACAGTTAATCTATAATTATATCGTAAATGGATTTATCGATCTATTTTGAACCTGTATCTGTCGATGAGCTGATAACCAGCAGCCAGGCAGTCCCCGAGAAACGGATCGGAGATGTTATCACAACCTTCAAATCAGGCCGTGAATTCCCCGTACCTGAAGGTTTTGATATTGCGGTCTTTGGAGTGCAGGAAGAACGAAATGCATTTTTTAATAAGGGCTGTGCCAAAGCCCCGGATAATATCCGGCAAAAACTCTACAATCTTTACCAGGGAAAATATGCAGTGAAAATTGTAGATATGGGAAATATTAAACCTGGTAATCATGTTGAAGATACTTATTATGCTGTTGCCAGTGTAGTTGCCCGTTTGATTGATCAAAATGTACTGCCTGTAATTTTGGGAGGAAGCCAGGACTTGACCTTTGCACAGTATAAAGCATACGAAAGTTTGGGTAGAATCATTAATATGACAGCAGTAGATCATAGTATTGACCTGGGTAACTCGGAAGAAAAACTGGACTCACGGTCATACCTAAGCAAAATTATTCTCCAACAACCGAATTATTTGTTCAATTACACTAATATCGGATATCAAACTTATTTTGTGGATCATGAGGCCTTAAAGCTTATGAAAAATCTGCATTTTGATGTTTATCGTCTGGGTAATTTACGGGAGGATATTAGAGAGACTGAACCACTGGTTAGAAATACCGATTTGTTATCATTTGATATCTCGGCAGTACGACAGGCCGATGCACCGGGTAATAAAAATGCATCCCCTAATGGATTCTATGGCGAAGAAGCCTGTAAAATATGCCGCTATGCCGGAATGAGTGATAAGATATCTTCTGTTGGCTTTTATGAAGTTAACCCTGAAAGAGACTATTATGATCAAACTGCACTGCTGACTGCTCAAATGATCTGGTATTTTATCGATGGGTATTACAATCGTAAAAACGACGAACCTGCTCGTAATAACAATAAATATATACGTCATATTGTAATGCTGGATGACTATGACCAATCGATAGAGTTTTATAAAAGTAAAAAAAGTGATCGTTGGTGGATGTTGCTGCCTTCTTCACCTTTAGCAAATTCAGATGTGAATCGTAATGTTTGGATACCATGCTCTTATGATGATTATAAATTAGCTGCTCATGAAAGCGAAATTCCTGATAAGTGGTGGAAAGCATACCAAAAATTGTCCGTTTAATTCCAGAATTAGTAAAATCCAATTATTTAGAAACGATATAAATTAATCAACTAATATATTTTATTATATTTGTATGAATTTAATGTAAAGAGAAGATATTATGATATTTTCAAGTTTGTGTTCATATAGAATACTTATTTATTAATATCAAACGTTATTAACAAGAAGTTGTTAGTTCATATATTTTTTTCTTATTTTAGCGCCAATTTAGGAAAAGTTAAAGACTATGATAAAACGAATACTTACTTTACTTTTTATTGCTCTGGTGATGCAATCATTTGCCCAACAGGAAGAGCAGTATAGTCATTACATGTTCACCCCCACTGCTTATAATCCTGGTTTTATGGGTTTGGGAGATGAAATATGCATAAACGGAATACATCGCCAACAATGGATGGGGCTTGAAGCTACAAATTCAGAAGGTAAAACTTATTCGATTAACCCGGTGACATCATTTTTCTCTGTTGATGCAGCGGTTCATCCCCTTTATGGTGGAGTTGGTATCAATTTCAAACAAGATAAACTGGGTGCTTTTACGAATACCACAGTTGAATTAGGGTATTCATATCACAGAAATATTGGACCTGGAAAAATTGGAATTGGTATAATGGGTGGACTATTAGACCAAACCATTGATTTCGGTATTTTTGAGCCATTACAAAAAAATGATCCGCTCTTAATGAGCAAAAAAGAAGAACAGGCAATAGCTTTTGATATTAAGTTTGGTGCCTATTATCGTGTTCCGGGGCTTTGGTATGCCGGTATTTCCAGTTCTAAAATGATACAGAGTGAAATAGATTTACCTACAGATAAAATTGCCGACCCCAAATTAAGAAGACATTATTATTTTACCGGTGGCTATATGTTTCGCTTACCACATCCCGATTTTAAGTTAGAACCTTCAGCCTTAATAAAAACAGATATTGCCGCAACACAATATGATCTTACTACACTCGTTTGGTATATGGACCGGTTTTATGGCGGATTAACTTATCGACCAAATGATGCTGTTTCCGTTTTAGTGGGATTAAAAGGTTGGGCTAGTGCAGCAGGCATTGCAGGAGGAGAAGGAACATTTCAGGGAACGGGAAGCATATTAGGCCTGAGTTATGATGTTACAACTTCAGCTTTGGGGGCTGAAGGCAGAAGCGCCGGTACATTTGAAGTATTTCTGAGATATTGTTTTGATATTAAAATACCGAAAGTATTGCATGGGCATGAAACAGTGCGATTCTTATAATTTTTTAAATTTGTAACCCGAGTAAGGTTTCTTTCGTTAAAGAAACTGATATGATAAAACGAACAAATATGATTGTGCACACAGGAGAGAAAATCAAAAAATTATTGTTCTTTGTACTTGGGTTGATCGTTATTGCTGGTTGTAACAATTCCGGCAACGGTCAGCTTATCGGAGTTCAAGACCGTGAAGATTGGTATCAACCCGATCCTTACGGAATGGTATTTATACCAATGGGAAGTTATAATATGGGTGTTAGTGACCAGGATGTCCCTTATGCTCATGTTTCCCAGTCAAAAACAGTTTCTGTCCAGGCTTTTTATATGGATGAAACTGAAATTACAAACAATGAGTATCGTCAATTCGTTCATTGGGTTCGTGATTCAATAGTTCATTATACCCTGGGTATTATGGACGATCCTGAAATGTACGGGGATCATTTTATTCGCGATGAAGAAGGAATGTTTATTGACCGTTGTTTTGAAACAGGAGGTGAGTGTTATGCCATTAACTGGCGGGAAGAAATCCAATGGGATAATCCCGAAGTTCAGTTATTGTTGCAACAGGAAGGTTATATGCTTCCCGAAGATGAGCAGTTTTATTACCGCAGCAAATTCGATTGGCGAAAATTGAATTATGATTATTTCTGGATCGACTACAGAGCAGCCGCTGCCAGAAGAAACAGAGAACAGGGCATGAAAGACCGTTCTGCTTTTATTGTTCATCCTGAGCCAATAAACGTTTATCCTGATACATTATGCTGGGTACATGATTTTGCATATTCGTACAATGAACCAATGACTAAGAAATATTTCTGGCATCCGGCTTACGATCATTATCCTGTGGTAGGAGTAAACTGGAAACAGGCCAGAGCATTTTCCATCTGGAGAACCCAGTTGCATAATAGTTATCTGCAGGGAGAAGGTGTTTCTTTTATTAATGATTACCGCTTGCCTACAGAATCTGAATGGGAATGGGCAGCTCGTGGCGGCCTTGACCTGAACCCTTATCCATGGGGTGGGCCTTATATCAGAAACAGTAATGGCTGTTTCCTTGCCAATTACAAACCGCTTCGTGGAAATCTGGTCGATGATGGAGGATTCCACACCCTTATTGTTGCTCATTTTGCACCAAACGACTGGGGACTTTATGATATGGCTGGCAATGTTGCAGAATGGACGTCCGATGCTTATGATGAGTCAGCCTATAATTATGGATCAGATTTTAACCAGCAGATATCATATAATGCCAAAGACAGCGATAATCCCGCTCAAAAAAGAAAAGTTATCCGTGGTGGATCATGGAAAGACTTTGGCCTTTATATCAGAAACGGTGTGCGTACATTTGAATATCAGGATACTGCGAAATCATACATAGGTTTCAGAAACGTGCAAACTTATCTTGGACGCGCTAAAGGAGATGGCCCAAGGGCTTCAAATATTTATAATTAATAACTAAATAATAGAAAATCAGAACAAATAACAACTAATAATTTTAAATCATGGGTATTAATAGTCTAGTAAGAAGCAGAGGTTTTAAAAATTTCATGGCCAAACTTTATGGCTGGGGTGCAGCTCTCGTAATCGCAGGTGCATTGTTTAAAATTAACCACTATCCCGGAGCAGAATACATGCTGATTCTCGGTATGGGTACCGAAGTCTTGATATTCTTCTTCTCCGCATTTGAACCGGAACACGTAGAGCCGGACTGGAGTCTGGTTTATCCGGAATTAGCAGGTCTATATCATCCCGACGAAGTGGATGAACTTCCTGAGCCTAAAAAACCGGGTGAAAGCCCTAAAAAAGTAGACTCAACAACGCAGGAACTTGATAAAATGCTTGAGGAAGCCAAAATTGGACCGGAGCTAATTGAAAGCCTTGGACAAGGATTACGTAGCTTGAGTGAAAATGCAGCAAGAATGACCGATATGAGTAGTGCTGCTGTGGCTACCAACAACTACGTTCAGAATATGGAAAGTGCCAGCAAGAGCGTTAATGAAATGACGGATACGTATCAAAAATCAACTCAATTGCTGGAACAATCTTCCAATCAATTACAGGAATCATTGAAAAATATTGATTTCTCTGACGTGGATTCAGATACTTATAAAAATGAAATCAGGCGTGTATCAGAGAATCTGGCAGCCCTTAATTCTGCCTATGAAATACAATTGCAATCTACAAAAGAGCAATCTGAAACCAATGATAAACTGAAAGAAAATATGGATCAGTTTGTGACTAACCTGAGTGAATCAGTTAAGCAAACTGAAAACTATAAGCAAAATGCTGCTACACTCAGTGAAAATGTTGCTCAACTCAATAAGGTATACGGTAATATGCTGGCTGCAATGAATGTTCAGCAAGGTTAAATCATCATGTTAATTATAAACAGACAAAAAAAATTGATCTATGGGTGGAAATAGTATTGGTGCTCTGAGCCCACGGCAAAGGATGATCAACATGATGTACCTTGTCCTCACAGCTTTGCTGGCATTGAACGTTTCAAAAGAGATTCTCAATGCATTTATCGTTGTGAATAAAGGGCTGGAGAAAACCAACGAAAATTTTAGCAGAAAAACCCAATTGCTGTATGGTCAGATGAGCAATCAAATGACATTAGACAGCTTGAAGGTTCATAAATATTACTATAAAAGTTTAAAAGCAAAAGAATACTCTACAGAAATGGTTGACTATATCAATCATTTGAAAAATGTATTGGTTGCTTATACTGAAAATGCAGATACATCCGGAACAGATTGGCAAATAACAACCTGGGAGGATGAAAATGAAAAAGAAGTATCGGGGCAGTGGTTTGAAAAGCCGGTTAGCATGCTAAAAAACAGGGATAGTTATGATGCTCCTACACATCTTATGGTGCCTGATGGAGACAGTAAGCCCAAAAAAGGCTACGGATATAAGCTCAAACAAAAAATTGAGCAGTACAAAGCTGATATGCAGAGTATCTTTGATGATATGGACAATAAGTCTCAGCTTAACCTTGGCCTTAATACAGATGATGTATATAGTCACATCGAAGGGCGTGAAGTGACCTGGCAAACGTATAACTTTTATCACTCAATCTTACCAGCCGATCTTGTAATGCTTAATAAGATCATAGCTGAAATTCGTAACGCAGAAGCTGATGTGGTTAGCCGCTTGCTTTCTGCAATTACACTAAGTGATTTTAAATTTGACGATGTGGAGGCAAAGGTCATTCCAAAAGGAAGTTATATCATTTCCGGCGAAGAATATGAAGCTGATATTTTTGTAGCAGCGATCAGTAAAACACAACAACCGGATGTTTATGTCCTTGAAGGTGCTGATACTTCTGCTACCAGAAATCAAATTCTGGAAAATGGAAAAAAAGTAGTAGATACTTCATACAATGGGATGACAAAATACATTGCTAAACCAGGTGGTTTAGGAGAAAAATCATATGCCGGTATAGTTAAAATGAGAAAACCGGGAACTACCGGGGATGACCCTGATAACTTCAAGTTTTATCCCTTTAACAGCAGTTACATTGTTGCTGAGCCGACTGCCGTAATTTCTGCCACACAAGTAAATGTTTTATATCGTGGTGTGGATAACCCGGTTGAAGTTTCAGCACCTGGTGTTGCGGCTGCTAATCTTAGTGTCACTGCATCCAATGCCGGTGTTAGCGGAGGTAGTGGCAGATATATGCTCCGGCCCGGTAGCGGACCTAAAACAAAAGTCCGTGTTTCTGCCAGGCAGGATGATGGGAGCTCTAAATTTATGGGTGAAATGGAATTCCGGGTAAAACGACTTCCTGATCCCGAAGTTGTCATTGCAGGTAAATCTTCTGGTGACAGAATAAGTAAAAATGCGTTGCGTCGCTCACGATTATTCCCTAAACTGGATGCCCTTTTCAATGTAAGGTATCAGGTTGTGCAGTTTACAATGGATGTTACTGTTGGCCCGAATACACAATCGTTTAACACAACAGGTGATCGTTTATCAGCGCAAATGAAGAATATTGTCAATAGTCTTAACCGTGGATCCACCGTGGCCTTTAAAAATATCCGCGTCCGGGGACCAGACGGAACAAGACCTATTCCGGGAGTATTCTTTACTATACAATAAAAAAAAATAATTGATTATGAGATCTTTTGTTAAAATACTAATCATTGGCCTAATCATGATTCCTGTAGCAAAAGCCTTTGCCCAGGGTGGTGGTGTTAAAGATGCACCAAATCATGATGTGTTTGAAAGAACGCAAAATGAAAATCGTGAAGTTCTTAATTATGTCCATGTGCGTGAAGCTGATGTATTGTGGGATAAGATAATCTGGAGACGTATTGATATGCGGCAAAAGTTTAATCTCCCGTTTTATTATCCATTTCAACCGCGTAACGGGCGGAAGAACTTTATTACAGTCATTAAAGAAGCGATTGAAAAAGGCGAAATCACCGTTTATCAGTATAACCTGACCGATGACTATTTTACTGAACCTTTATCGATAGAAGAAGCATTAGTTACGTTTAAGGATTCTGTTACCCGTATAGATTATGATTCTCTGGGTAATGAGATACCACATCGTGAAGCTATCGATGCGAATTCCCAGGATATTTATGAACTGGATATTAAAGAACAATGGTTCTTTGACAGGGAACGATCGGTTATGGATGTACGGATAATTGGAGTATGTCCGGTTTGGTATCAACCGGCTAATGATGAAAACCCACAGCCTACCAGGAAACCAATGTTCTGGATTTATTATCCCGATGCCAGAGACATGCTTGTCAATGCACCGGTTTATAATCCTAAAAACGATGCTAAAAGGTTAACATACGAAGACCTTTTTGCAAAACGTATGTTTGATTCATATGTCTACAAAGAATCAAATGTTTACGACAGGTCTATTTCAGATTATGCAATGGGTCTTGATGCCTTGTTGGAAGCTAAAAGAATAAAAGATGATATAAGGAACAAGGAAATGAACTTGTGGGAGTACTAAAAATTTAAAGATCTCATATATAAACTCCTTGCGAAACCGCAAGGAGTTTTTTTATTAATATTAATCCTTTCTCTTTGTTAATAAAGCGTGTAAAAGATATTTATTCGGGATTACCGAAAAACAGAATACAGATATATTTTATTCGTAACTTTGTTATATGAGTTATGATTTTCTCAAAACACCTGTCACTTATTTAAAAGGTGTAGGCCCTAAAAGAGCAGAACTCCTTCAAAAAGAGTTGAGTATCTTTACATTTGGGCAGCTTTTGGAGTATTATCCTTATCGATACATGGACAGGAGCAAAATTCATAAAATACGTGGTATAACATCCGATATGACTTTTGTTCAGCTTGTTGGTAAGATAAGTGATTTGCAAACAGTTGGTACTAAGAGAAAACAAAGGCTTACTGCTGTATTTAAAGATGATACGGGGACTATTGAACTGGTATGGTTTAAGGGCATAAAATGGATTAAGGAAAAAGTTTTTCCCGGACAACAATATTTGATTTTTGGACGCCCTTCGCTTTTTAAAAATACTTATAACATAGCTCATCCGGATTTAGAGCATTTATCTTCAGAAGAACAACTGAAAAACCGGGGAGGATTTCAACCCTATTACAGTACTACTGAAAAATTAAAAAACCGTGGCTTGAACAGCAAAGGGATGGAAAAGATTATCCGTACATTGACAAGTTCTGCCATAGACAATGTTCCTGAAAATATTCCCAAAGGAATTTTAGATGAGTATAAGCTCATGTCAAGAAATGATGCATTACAGCAAATACACTTCCCGGAATCTCATACATCGCTTGAAAAAGCCCGTCAACGGTTAAAATTTGAAGAGCTATTTTTTATACAGCTCAGGATATTGGGGCTAAAAAAGAAACAAAACAGTTTGCCGGGACAGGTTTTTAAAAATATTGATGAGTACTTCAATTCATTTTATAAACGTCACTTGCCATTTGAATTAACATCAGCACAAAAGCTTGTGATTAGAGAGATTAGAAAGGATACTGCCAGTGGAAAACAAATGAACCGTTTGTTGCAGGGAGATGTGGGAAGCGGAAAAACCCTGGTGGCACTCATGTGTATGCTTATTGCTATAGATAACGGTTTTCAGGTTTCTTTAATGGCTCCTACAGAAATATTGGCTAATCAGCATTTTAAAACCCTCAGTAAATTTCTGAAAGGATTAAACATAAATATTGAATTGTTAACCGGTTCCACAAAAAAATCGGATCGCACACGTATACATAACAGGCTGCAATCAGGAGATATTCATATATTAACAGGCACACATGCTTTGATAGAAGAAAGTGTCAGGTTTAAAAATCTTGGATTTGTTGTTATTGATGAACAACACCGTTTTGGTGTAGCCCAGAGAGCACGTTTATGGAAAAAACACCGGGTTCCGCCTCATGTATTGGTGATGACTGCTACACCAATTCCAAGAACATTAGCTATGACTGTGTATGGCGATCTGGATATTTCTGTTATTGACCAGTTGCCACCCGGGCGTAAGCCGGTAAAAACATTTCATTTCACAGATTCAAACAGGCTGAAAGTGTTTGCTTTTATGAAAGACCAAATCAAGCAGGGAAGACAGGTTTATGTGGTTTATCCACTCATCAAGGAATCAAAAAAAATGGAACTTAAGGACCTTATGGATGGTTATGAAAGTGTTGCCCGTGAATTTCCTTTACCGGATTATTCCATTTCCATAGTACATGGGCAGATGGGAACTGAGCAAAAGGATTATGAAATGCAGCGATTCGTAAGAGGTGAAACCCAGATACTGGTATCAACCACGGTAATAGAAGTGGGGGTTGATGTACCAAATGCTTCTGTCATGATCATTGAAAATGCTGAAAGATTCGGGCTGTCTCAGTTGCATCAATTAAGAGGAAGAGTGGGAAGGGGTGCGGATCAGGCTTACTGCATCCTGATGTCAAAAAACCTGCTTACACAGGATGCACGTAAACGAATTTCTACTATGGTCTATACCAATGATGGGTTTAAAATAGCAGAAGAAGATATGAAACTAAGAGGCCCAGGCGATATTGAAGGTACTCAGCAAAGCGGTATCCTTAATTTAAAAATTTCCGATATTGTCCGGGATGAAAAAATAATGAAAGCAGCAAGAAAAACAGCAGAGGAAGTCCTGAATAATGACCCGCTACTTGAAAAAGAAAAAAACATTTGTATTACATGGTATTTAAAATACACAGGAAACAAAGTAGTCGACTGGAGTCGAATTAGCTAAATACAAATTCATTCAATGTCTCTTCTCATCTTTTTGATATTATCCTTACTTTTGCTCTTCGAATAAAACAAAAATCAGGTATGAAGATTTCCTATAATTGGCTTAAAGAATATGTGCATTTTAACTATTCACCACAAGAACTGGCGGAAATATTAACGAATACAGGCCTTGAAACTGAAGGAATAGAAAGATTTGAATCGATTAAAGGTGGTTTAAACGGTGTTGTGGTGGGTAAAGTTTTAACCTGTAAAAAACATCCCAATGCGGATAAATTAAGTGTAACAACTGTGGATGTTGGTGAAGAGGAACCTTTAGCTATTGTTTGTGGGGCACCAAATGTGGATGAAGGTCAGAAAGTTCTTGTGGCGAAAGTTGGAACAACTTTATACCCTGAAAATGATAAGCCTTTTCCGATAAAAAAAGCAAAGATCAGAGGTGAACTTTCTGAAGGAATGATCTGTGCGGAAGATGAATTAGGGCTGGGAACTTCCCACGATGGGATCATGGTGCTTGACAATGATAAACAGGTGGGGAAGCCGGCATCGCAATATTTTGAAATTGAGGAAGACTGGACCATCGATATTGATCTTACTCCTAACCGCGCTGATGCTACTTCTCATATCGGCGTAGCCCGTGATGTGGTTGCTTTTATTAATAGAATGAATCCGGAAGAAATCGCAGAATTGAAATATCCCGATGATCATAATTTTAAAGTAGACCACAATAACCGCATGATTCCGGTGGAGATTCAAGATGAATCAGCTTGTCCACGATATTCAGCACTGACAATAGATGGAATTCAGGTGAAAGAATCACCTGTATGGCTGCAAAATAAATTAAAAGCGGCAGGATTACGACCGGTAAATAATATTGTTGATGCCACCAATTATGTGATGCTGGAAACAGGTCATCCTTTACATCCTTTTGATGCTGACAAAATCAAAGGAGAAAAAGTAATTGTGAAAAAGATGCCTGAAGGTACGACTTTTACAACCCTTGATGAGCAGAAACGAAAGCTGAGTAAAGATGACCTGATGATATGCCATGCTGATGGGCCCATGTGCATTGCAGGTGTTTTCGGAGGCATAGATTCTGGTATTAAAGAAAATTCTAAAACTGTATTTCTGGAAAGCGCATATTTCACCCCTACAACTATCCGGAAAACATCTAAAAGACATCAGCTAAAAACTGATGCGTCTTTTCGCTATGAACGAGGTACAGACCCTAATGTTACACTATTGGCATTAAAGCGTGCTGCCATGCTGATTAAAGAAATTGCCGGCGGATCAATTGCCTCTAAGGTCATTGATGAGAATCCCGGTAATATTAAACCATGGAATGTTGTTCTGAATTTTGATAAGCTTGACCGACTGGCAGGACTTCATATTGAACGTCCGGTGATTGTTAAAATTTTGCAGGATTTAGGGATGTATATTGTGAAAGAATCGGCAGATATACTTATAATTGAGGTTCCTACCTGTAAAGTGGATGTAAAGCGTGAAGTTGATATTATTGAAGAAATTTTGAGAATATATGGCTATAACTACATTTCGGTACCGGATAAAGTTAAAATTTCATTATCTCATACAAACAAACCCGACCGGGATAAACTTACAAATCTTGCATCTGATTTTCTCACTGCGAATAGTTTTGTGGAAGTAATGAACAATTCGCTAACAGCTTATCATTATCACAAGTATTCCAAGGAAATTAATGAAAACCAACTGGTGAATGTGGTGAATCCCCTTAGCAGAGAACTTAATGTTTTGAGACAGGACCTGTTATTTGGGGGACTGGAAAACATCCAGTATAACATCAACAGGCAGGTTTATGATATGATGTTTTTTGAAACAGGAAAAGTTTACAAGGTTAACAGTGAACTTGACAAGAATGAAGATGTGAAAAAGCGCTATCAGGAAAAAAACAGGCTGGCAATATTCCTTACCGGAAAAAGGTTTAAAGAAAACTGGAAAAAAGAAGATGAATCTGTTGATTTTTACCATATTAAACATTGGGTTTTACTGTTGTTAAAAAGAATGGGGATTAATCCTGATAAACTAAAACAAGATAAAACAACAAGAGATTATTTTGCAGAAGGTCTACTTTTAAGCAAAGGTAAAAAAGAGATCGCTCAGTTGGGAAAAGTCAATAAAATGATGCTTAAAGCTTTTGATTTTGAACAGGATATTTATTATGCAGACCTTGCCTGGGATGCAATTATTGATATGACTATAGATCACCAGATCACTTTTGGTCCACTACCTAAATTTCCGGAAGTGCGCCGTGACCTGGCTATGATCCTTGATAAAAATGTTGCTTTTGATAGTATTAATCAAATAGCATTTGATAAAGAACGGAAGATATTAAAAGCTGTTCGTCTATTCGATGTTTATGAGGGACAAAATGTTCCTGAAGGTAAAAAATCTTATGCGATAAGTTTTATTCTTCAGGATAAACAAAAAACATTAACTGATAAGCAGATCGATAAAACTATGAAGAAGCTGCAGCAGGCCTTTGAAGAAAAGTTGAACGCTGAGATCAGAGGATAGTTATTGGTTGCCGGTTTTGTAATCCAGTACTATGATTTCCACACGGCGGTTGGCTTTCATTTCTGCTTCTGTTTCTGCGTAAGGATAGATCATTTCACGGTTGCTGAAGCCTTCGGTGATCATACGGTCTGATGATATACCTCGTCGGCTTAAATATCGTTTTACAGCATCTGCCCGTTTTTTTGAGAGACGCTGAATATAGTCATCGGAATTTTTATCCTTCCATTGATAAGGCTGGTTTACATGACCATGTATGGCAATTTTTAGCCCGGGATGTTCTTCCATGATCGATAGTAAATTGCGGAGTGTTGCATAAGATGTTCGTCTGAAACTGGCTGAATTCGAGTAAAAATATAAGTTTTTAAGCTTGAGTTTGTTGCCCTTTTCTATTTTAGTTAGCTCAATGTTCAGGTGTATCGTAGTATCATGACCCGGAGTATTAAAACTGGTTATTGCCCTGAAATACATTTTGTTATTTACAGTAAGCTGATACTCCTCCCTGGAATTAATCTTCTTTATTACCTGGCTGATATTGCTTTTCTTTATAACAGGTTTTTTACTGGTGGGTGAGGAAAGATGAATATCAGCGTTGAGCAACTTTCCTGTGGATTTATCCTTGATAGTGATCATCAGAGTAGTTTCCGGACCTTTTTTCTCAACAACAGGTTTTTCAGGTTCTTTTTCAATTGCCGAAAAATGAAGTTTTAGAGTATGGCCTTTACCGCCGCGATAAACATTATCCACAACAAGTAAAAAGGTATCTTCTTTTTCTGTTTTTACTGACTGACTGAAATCGTCGCCGGGACCCTGGTTGACATATTTTTGGGCAGCGCTTTCCCGGAGACCTGTAATGCTGTTTATATTTTTATTGTTTCGCGATATATTACTCCGGATTGGTTTTAAATCATTATTCTGTATCTTGCTACATATATTGTGGCCGGTTTTCCGAAATAATAAAAAGTCATAATCATCATCTGAAGACAATGGGATAATGGTTAATTCAAGTTCACCTTTTCCGGGTGAAATAAATTTGTACCAAACTGTATGATGTTCTTTATGAAAACTGTAGGGACTGGTCCGGGAACCGCGGATTTCCATTTTCTTTCCGGGCCCCGCCGGAGCAGAAACAGGACCAAATATGCTGTCTGTTACTAAGATAGCACCTGTGCAATCGCTGTTATCCTGCTTTAATTGCACATTTATCTCCTGACCATATATATTCTGACTGAAAGCTAAGAGCAGTAATATGAAAACTGACTTTACATTATTCATACGGAAATGGTAATTAATTGTGTTTTATAAACGTGTGAATTTGGTTTGTATTTTAAAGTTGAATTACAAGCTTTTTCGTTCTTTCAAAACCATTTTTATTGTTAATGAACTGTATGAAATAAACACCAGAACTAAGCTCAGGCAGTTGAATTTTCTTTTCTTTTTCGTATTTCCCCATTTGAGTAGCATATAAAAGTTTTCCGTTTGAGTTGTATAAATGCAACCGGATATCATCTGAATACTGTTTGCTTATTGTAATGCTGTTTTTAGCAGGATTAGGATTAATCTTAAATTTTTCCTTTTGATCTGCACTATTTATTATACTGAGTGATTTATCGTACTTTGCCAGAACATAATATCCTCTTCTCAGAGTATCAATAATGATCTCTCCTGCATAAGTAGAACCGGTCTGACTGGCAGGAACTGGCCGCCATGATTCCTGACGGTTTTTTCTGAATAATATGGTAAGTGAATCAGTTACCGATTGAATAAGGTCTTCATCAAGATTGCCGAATTTCCTGTATTCAAAAGCTACTTTTGCATGAAACCCCTGTGGAATGACACCTTCCACCTGCCAGTATCGTTTTTTTGACAGATGATATAAGGGAGGCTGAATGTCCTGAGAATCCGGAGGGGCAACCCAGTTGTGGGTTATCCTTAGAAAGGAAGAATCCTGGATAGACTGTACGTTAATTTCAGCATAAGTGTCAGGAAATGAATAATTACCGGTGCTTTTTATTGTTTTTGAATGATCCGTTGTTGCATCCGAAATATATTCGTTGGGGTCCATCATGACATCTACAGGTTCATCCGGGAAATTATACAAGACAACAGTATCTGCACCAGAAAAAGTAATAGTTTTATAAATGATATCCTGATTCTCCATTAAAACCCCAAGCTGTAGTTTATTCCTGTTAGCATATTGCGAGGTACCTAAAAGTCTTTGTCTTATATAAATTTCTGTATTGAACTGAGCTAAACCCTCAATATATCTAAATGAATCGACTGAGAAATGAGAAAATCCGGGTCTGTAAATCCAGGCATTAAAGAATTCATCTACATTAACTCCGGAATAGGTGTTAATAAACTGATTCAAATCATCTGTGGAAGCATGATCAAAAGCAAAACTATCTAAATATGCCTTGACTGTAGGGAAAAACAGACTGTCACCCAGGTAATTTCTCAGAGAATGAACAACTGTTGCTCCTTTATCATAGACGGTAGCCCCATAGGTATATTCGTGTGGAATTCCGTATAAAGCACGATAACCGTTGTCAGTAATGTGCGCTGTTTGAATTACTTCATGTAATTTGCTACGCATATAATCTTTGTAGGCAGCTTTCCCATAGAGGCCTTCCTTGTAGGTTGCTTCGCTAAACACAGCCCAGCCTTCGTTCATCCACATATCCTCTGCGGATTCACAAGTTACAAGATTTCCAAACCAACTGTGGGAAAGCTCATGAGCCAGCAATGATTCACAGTTTAAGGTTCCATCGATGCAGTGCCTTGGATAAGCAATAGAAGTTGCATGTTCCATGGCTCCTTTTACTGTCCCGACATAGCCTACTCTCGGCCAGCGATATGGGCCGTAAGATTGTTCGTATGAGCTTAAAATATCATTCAGGTTAACAAATGAATTCAAAGCATCAATAGAATCAGAAGGAGAAACATGAAGGTAAGTAGGTATAGTAGATTGTAAGCCTGAATATTGACCCTCAATAACAGAAAAATTTGAAACAGCAACCGAGGCAAGATAAGTTGGTATTGTTTTATTCATCCTCCAGTGCCATATCTTTTCATTGTTAGCATGCGTTGTAACAGAATCCCGGGTTCCGGTACAAATGGCCATGTTGTCCGAATTGGTCCTTATGTGAAATTCATAGGTTGCACGGTCAATAAAGTTATCTGCACATGGAAACCATACTTTGCCATAATTGTGCGGTTTAGCCTGAAAAGCAATCCCCAGGTTATAGGCCAGGCTGCTGTCTGATAAAAAATGAAATCCTCCCCAGTTGGCTGCTTCAACAACAGGCTGTCCCTGATAATATATAATGGCCGTTAGTGTATCTGTCAGGGTTAATGTGCTGTCTGCAATAACGCTTAGCAATGTGTCATTATACTGAAAGGGTTTGTTTTGTCCTTCGATGATCACAGAATCTACCTGAAGTTCAAGTAAATCAAAATAGAGGTTCTGCTGCTGTGGATGAGTAAGAAAAGTTAATTCTGCATAACCGGACAGCTTTTTATTTGATAAATGTACAATATCCAGATTGATATTATAATGGATAATGTCCATGCTGTCGCTGCTTGTGTTCTGGCTAAGAGTGATATATGGCAGAATAAATAATAATATGATTAGAAATAGTAATTTTCTCATGATCTAAATATCTTTTGGGTTCGAAAGTATAAAAATTATAACTAATTTAGGTTCTTAAAATAATCTTAAACTATTAATTTTGACTGATATTTTCATAATTCATTTTCAACTGTTTATAAAGTAACAAAATAGCATAATATAATATTTCATATACCTTTGAAAAAACCTGATATTTGATATTGATGAGAATTTTAATCGCATTATTAACCGGTTTGTTTTTATGTTTTCATTCAGTGGCACAGGATGAAGTTTGGTCTTTAAATCGCTGTTTGGATTATGCTAAAGAACATAATCTTACAATAAAGCTTCAGGCACTGAATGTAGAACAAAGTAAAGCTATGCTAAAACAGCAAAAGGCTGGAATGTTTCCCAGTATAAATGCTTATGCACAACATGATTATAATTGGGGACGGACTGTTGACCGCTTCACGAACGATTTTGCCAATACCAGGATATTGTCACAGAACTTTTATCTGAGTTCTGGTGTGACTGTCTTTAATGGCTTCAGAATGCTGAATGAATTAAAGCAAAGGCAGTTGGAGTTAGAGGCAAGTCGAATGGATGTAAGAAAAACAATCGATGACATTAAGCTGGCAGTTGTTACAGCCTATTTGCAGGTGATCTTTAATACTGAGCTTGTTGGGGTGAATAAGAACCAGGTAAATATTATTCAGCAACAGGTTGAACAAACAAAAAAACAAGTAGAAGCCGGGGCATTGGCCCAGGGAGCTTTGCTGAATGTTCAATCTCAGTTGGCCCGGGAAGAATTAAACCTGGTTAATGCAGAAAACCAACTTGAGCTTGCAATTCTTGAGCTAAAGCAAATACTGGAGCTCCCTGAAGAACAGGCTTTTAAGATTAATATCCCTGATGTAAAATTAGAAGAAGAGCTGGAAATTGATCATTCAGCACAAAAGGTTTATGAGTATGCCAGGGATAATCGCCCGGAGGTCAAAAGTGCTGAGTTGCGGCTAATAAGCAGCGAAAAAGCTTTGAGTGCAGCACGTGGTTCAGCTTATCCCAACTTGCAAATTCAGGCCTCTTATGGGACAGGATATTCCGGAGCTGCAAAGGAATTTGCGGATTTTAGTATTACTGGTTTTTCTCCCAACGGTAATATAACTCAAGGTGGAGACACTGTCCTGTCACCAGATATCCAGTATAATGACAGAGTAGTCCCGTTTGAACAACAAATTGACAATAATAGCAACTACTCTCTTGGAGTCAGCTTAACGGTTCCTATTTTCAACGGCCTGCAAAGACGAACAAGCATACAGACATCAAAAATAGCAGTAGAACAAGCAAAAATCCAGCTTAAACAAGCAAAAAACAGCATTCGGAAAACAATTGAACAGGCTCACGCTGATGCTAAAGCAGCTATGAATCGATACAGAGCAGCACAAAAAAGCCTGAAGGCGTCACAACTTTCATTTCAGTATGCGCAAAATAAGTTTGATGTAGGACTGATTAATGCAACAGAGTTTAATGATGCAAAAAATAATCTAATTAAAGCGGAGTCGGATCTGTTGCAAGCTAAATTTGAGTATTTGTTCCGGACAAAAGTGCTTGATTTTTACCTTGATAAGCCTTTAACGTTTGAATAATTATTAAAAAGCTCATATGAAACGAACATGAATTTTAGCATTCTAAAATACACACACGCGGATGATTAAATGGCGTAATGAGTAATGCGATGATGCGATGATCCCGACCTGCGGTCGAGGATGCTCGTAAAACTATAAAATCAAAGATTTCTGGTTTTACGGCATGTGATGATGCGAAAGGGCGAACGAAGCGACTAAAGCGACTAAAGCGACTTAAGCGAACGAAGAGACGAAGAGTCGAAGAGACTGAGAGACTGAGAGACTGAGAGAAACAACGAACAAAATTATAAACAGATGAAAAAAAAGAAAAGAAGAAATATTATCATTATTGCGGTAGTTTTAGTTCTAATCCTATTGGTTGTAGCCCGCAAGCAAGGTTGGGTAGGTGGTTCAGACGGTATCAGGATTAGCACTGAAAAAATATCAATAAGAGATATTACCGAAACAGTAAATGCTAATGGTAAGGTTCAGCCCGAAACAGAAGTTATTATAACAGCAGATGTGTCCGGTGAAATAATAGAATTGTATGTTAATGAAGGCGACCGCATTGAAAAAAGTGATTCACTATTACGTATAAATCCGGATATATATCAGGCGGCCATGGACAGACAAGAAGCTGCGCTAAATACCAGTAAGGCAAACCTGGCTAATGCTAAAGCCCGATTAGCACAGGTGAAAGCTCAGCTATTGAATACAAAGTCAACGTATGAAAGGAATAAAAAACTCTTTGAACAAGATGTTATCTCACAGGCAGAATATGATAAAACATATTCAGCTTATGAGTCCGCTAAAGCAGAAGTTCAGGCCGCTGAACAAAATGTTCTGGCAGCAGAGTATTCGGTCAAAAGTTCAAGAGCTTCATTGAAAGAAGCACGGGATAATTTGAGGAAAACAACGGTATTTGCACCAATGTCAGGTACTGTTTCCCGGTTAAATAAGGAAGAAGGTGAACGCATTTCCGGTGCTTCCCAGTTTTCGGCAGGTACTGAAATAATGAGAATTGCCGACCTGGAAAATATGGAAGTCAAAGTTGATGTGAGTGAAAGTAATATTATCCTTGTTGAAATGTATGATACAGCAGATATAGAGGTTGACGCATATCCCGACAGAAAATTCAAAGGTGTGGTCTCCGAAATTGCAAACTCAGCCAACCAAACCCAAACGTCTACAGATCAGGTTACTAATTTTGAAGTCAAAATTAAAATGCTCCTTTCTTCGTATAAAGACCTCAATGACTCAACAAGTATATATCAATTTCCTTTCCGGCCAGGTATGTCTTCTAATGTTGATATAAAAACAGAAAATGTTCATGATGTAATTGGTGTACCTATTAAAGCAGTCATTGCCAAAAAAAATGAAAGCATAAACAAATTGACAGATAATCAGGCAAATGTGTTTAAAAACTATGTGTTTTTGTTTAAAGATAACAGAGCTTTGTTAACTGAAGTTGAAACGGGTATTCAGGACGATCGATATATCCATATTAAATCCGGAGTTGATGAAGGTGATGAAGTTATAACTGATCCTTATAATACCATTACGGAAGTGTTAAAAGATAGTATGCCGGTAAAAAAAGTGGATAAAAGTGATTTGATTATTTTTGAACAAGAATAATTTTATTTATAAAGATGGCGATAATATTAAACATTGAAACCTCAACAAGGATTTGTTCTGTAGCAGTTGCTGAAGGCGATAAGATTCTGGCAAGCCGGCATCAGTCAGATACTCAAGAGCATGCCAGAATTTTGCATCCGTTTATAGAGGAGGTTATAGAAGAAGCCGGCATAAAATATCAAAACCTTGATGCTGTGGCGGTCAGTGAAGGTCCTGGTTCGTATACAGGACTGCGAATTGGAGTTTCAACAGCCAAAGGGTTATGTTATGCGCGGAATCTTCCTTTGGTATCTGTCAGTACTTTGAAGGCGATGGCATTGCATGCAATTTCTGAAATAAATAAAAAAAATGCTTTATATGCCCCGATGATTGATGCAAGAAGAATGGAAGTATATCTTGCCGTTTTTGATGCTTTCGGAACAATGAAGAAAAAAATAAACGCTGAAATTGTAGATCAGGACTCACTGAAAGAATTTTATAGTCTTAAGCGTGTTTATTATTTTGGTGATGGTGCCGAAAAATGCCAGAAGGTATTTGATGAGAAACTAAATATGAAACTTCACAAGGGTGGATTACCTTCTGCAGAATTTATGAATGTCATAGCACAGGAAAAGTTTTCCGGGAAACAATTTGTAGACCTTGCTTATTTTGAACCTTTTTATCTGAAAGATTTTATTGCTGCCAAACCCAGGGTTAAAGGACTGAATTTGTAGCTTTCAGAAGTAATGTCTGATCAATTGTCAGTTTTAATACACGAAATTTTTCAAAAAGTTTACCCCATTATTTAACAAGTGATTAAACCTTTATTAATTAAATAGAGTCTAACAAAAAAAATTATTAATCCCCAAGCTTATGAAAATCACAAATGTCTTATTATCAACGCTCCTGTTAATCGGCTTTTCTGTTTACGGACAAGAAGACAATCAGGATAAAAAGGTCACGATCAATCCATCAGAACATGAGATTAATTTAGGCGTAATGAATTTATTTGGTCTTTCACTTCCAAATCAAACATCTTCTGGTGGCAGTATCAAATCAATTCAGGGAACTGATCTGACTCAGTATAAACCACCATCTCTGGCATTGGGGTATAAATACCACATCGAAAACTCAGCTTTAAGAACCGGTTTTGGTTTTTCGAATTATTCTGCAGAAACAAAGTCGGATGATCCCAAACAAAAAGAATCTTATTCAGAATTTGCAATATATGCAGGATATCAATACGAATGGTCCTTCCCAAGAACAGCATTTTATATTGGCTTAGATGCTATTTATGAAACGAAGAATTTAGAGTTGGTTTTTGATCAAAAGCCTACATATTATGAAGAATCCACAAAAAAACATCAAGCATATGGCAGCCGACCATTTCTTGGATTACGGGTTTTTCTGAATAAGCATGTATCATTTTCCACGGAATCCTATTTTTATATGAGATGGTATACTTTGGATTTAAAAATGGTTGATGATGAAGGAGCCGAGCTTGGAAAGTCCACTATCAACGGTAGCAAGATGCAATTTGGTGCATTAGGCCTTATTTCAGTTAATTATCATTTTTGATATTTTCGGCATATACTATTTCTTATTATGATTTGATAAGTCTTCAGATTTATCTGCAGCTAACTATTGAAGAAGAAGATCGTTTGTTTGTAAAATTTATAAAATCAATTTTTTTAAAATTTTATTTATATCTTCGCTCAACATTTTTTAAAGCAGATATGGAATGAATATTTATGATAAATTATTACAGGGAGAATCAAAGCTATCCGTTATAGGACTTGGCTATGTTGGTTTACCTATAGCTCTTGAATTTGCCAGAAAAATAAGTGTAATAGGTTTTGATATAAAAGAAGACCGTATAGAAAAGATGAAGCGAAAAGAAGACCCCAGTCGTGAATTAGAACCTGAAGCATTTGAAGGATGTGATATCATGTTCACTTTTGATCCGGAAGATATTAAAAAGGCTCATTTTCATATCATAGGAGTCCCTACTCCGATTGACAGTACGAATATGCCTAACCTTAAGCCACTTTTATCTGCAACACAAATTGTTGGGAAAGCTCTTAAGAAGGGAGATTATGTTGTTTATGAATCTACAGTTTATCCCGGTGCTACAGAGGAGGAATGTATACCCATTCTGGAGCAGGAATCCGGATTAAAATGTGGTGAAGATTTTAAGGTTGGCTTTTCTCCTGAGCGGATTAACCCCGGTGATAAAGTTCATACACTCACAAATACTAAAAAAATTGTATCGGGAAACGATGATGTAGCTCTCGATAATATTGCCAAAACTTATGAATTAGTTATTGAAGCCGGTGTTCATCGTGCCCCTGAAATAAAAGTTGCAGAAGCCGGAAAAATTATTGAGAATACACAGCGTGATGTGAATATAGCACTCATGAATGAGCTTTCTATTATTTTTAACCGAATTGGGATCAATACTTATGATGTATTGGAAGCTGCCGGTACAAAGTGGAATTTTTTAAAATTTTTCCCGGGGCTTGTCGGCGGCCATTGTATAGGCGTTGATCCTTATTATTTGACATATAAGGCTAAAGAATTAAATTATCATCCTCAAATAATAGACTCAGGGCGGTTTGTTAATGACTCTATGGGGCGGTATGTCGCTAAACAATTAGTTAAAAAGCTTATTGCTGGTGATAAAAATGTATTACGGTCCAGAGTGCTGGTTATGGGTATCACATTTAAAGAAAATGTAAGTGATATCCGGAATTCCAAAGTAGTGGATGTAATCAGGGAACTGGAAGATTATGGTGTTAATGTTGATGTGGTTGATCCATGGGCTGCGCCCAGGGAGGTAAAAGAAGAATACAATATTCACCTGAAAGATAAACCTGAAGGGCCTTATGATGCTGTTGTTGTTGCTGTTTCTCATGAACAGTACATTGATATGACAGAAGGTGATTTCCTGGAATTAATGGGTGATAAATCGATATTTATTGATGTAAAAGGAATTTACAGAAGTAAAATAAATAAAATGGATTACTGGAGCTTGTAAAAGTTCACAAAAAGATAATTAATTGCCTGTGCTTAATGAGTACAGGCTTTTTTTATCTTTGCCAAATGGAAAACCGCTGGTATGTTATATATACGAAATCACGACAGGAGAAATATGTGGCAAAGTGGTTGATAGAAAAAGGTATCAGCTATTACCTTCCACTGCATAAAAAAGTTCGCCAATGGAAGGATAGAAGGAAATGGGTGGAGGTACCTCTCATAAACTCCTATATCTTTGTTCGCGTCCGGGATGACAGAGAGTATATAGAAATTTTACAAACAGATGGTGTTGTTTCCTTTATTACTTTTGAAGGTAAACCAGCTACTGTACCCGAGCAACAGATAGATGCGATTAAACTGTTACTGGCTGGTGAAGCTGATCTTGACGTTACATCCGGTAACTTTGAAAAAGGAGATGAAATCGAAGTTAAAGCCGGACCGCTGAAAGGACTGCAAGGGGAGCTGATTAACGTGAAGAATAAGCGCAAGGTTATTGTTCGTATTGAACATATTCGACAGGCTTTGTTAGTTGATATCGATATGAAATATCTGGAGAAAAAAAACCGGCATTCTTGATACCGGTTTTCTGATTTAAAGTTTTTTCTTATTCATATTTTAAGGCTTCAGTATCACCTTTAAGAACTCTCAGTCCATTCATTGCAAGAGCTTTCATTTCATCTTCTCCCGGATAAATAT
>JAIPAE010000021.1 GCA_021740245.1 Bacteroidales bacterium
AAAACTGAGAAAGAAAAATGAGGATATCCTTCAAAAAGAGAAGAAGCTGAAAGAGTTAATGGATAAATTATTAGATGAAGACCTACTAAAAAAAATAGATGAGCTTCGCAAAATGCTTGAAAAACATAACAAAGAAAATCTGAGGAATGATTTGGAAGAAATGAATCAGGAAAGCATAGATTTGAATAAAGAGTTGGAAAGAAGCCTTGAGTTATTCAAACGCCTTGAAGTGGAAAAAGACATACAGGATGCTATCGATGAATTAAAAAACCTTGAGAAAAAACAGGACAGAGCAACAGATAGTGAAGGAAATGAAGAAGAAAAGACCAAAGAACAGGAAGAAATAAACAGAGATTTCAAAAAGTTGAAGAAAAAGCTAAATAAGGCAAGGGAAAAGAATTCCGAACTTGAAGAGCCTATGGATATTAAGAACACGGAAGATGAGGAGATAAAAATTGATAATAAATTAGAGGAGGCTTTAAAAAATATAAAAGAAGGGAAAAGCAGACAAGGCTCAAAAAGTCAAAAAGAAGCTGGTGAAAAGATGAAACAATTATCTGAAAAATTACAAAGTATGATGCAGGCTATGCAGCAGCAGAGCCAGGGAGAGGACTTAAGGACAATCAGAGAGTTACTGGAAAATACGATAAAACTATCAATAGATCAGGAAAATTTGATGAATAAGTTTAAAAACGTTTCTAAAGATGATCCACATTTTATAAGTTTGATCCAGAATCAAAAAGAATTAAAGCAAGACCTTCAGAAAGTAAAAGATTCGTTATATGCATTAAGCAAAAGACAATTGGTAATTCAATCCTTTATAAATGAAGAAATAAATGATATTGACCGAAATATGAGTAAAGCTATGGAAGCCATGCTGGCATTGAACACAATAGGCTATACAAGGATGAGAGATAAGAATGAAGCGGTAAAACGTCAGCAATACATTATGAAGAGCTTAAATAATATTGCACTCATGCTATCCGAGTCGATGGAACAAATGAAACAACAAATGAGGAAAAAAGGTAATAAGCAGGGAAGTTGTAAAAACCCAAAACCGGGTAAAAGCGGAAAACCCTCTTTGCAACAAATGCAGCAACAGTTGAATAACTCTTTAAAACAGATGCAACAGAAAATGAAACAAGGTAAAACACCGGGTATGGAA
The DNA here is from genome assembly GCA_021740245.1 of Bacteroidales bacterium. Classification (GTDB taxonomy): domain Bacteria; phylum Bacteroidota; class Bacteroidia; order Bacteroidales; family PWNQ01; genus PWNQ01. The sequence continues at coordinate 1,166 of JAIPAE010000021.1, forward strand.
GGAAAATCGATGAGCGAAGAATTAGCCAGAGCAGCAGCAAAACAAAGAGAGATAAGGAAGAGGTTAGAAGAATTAAGAAAAGAGATGCAAAGCAAAGGTAATCCAGGAGAAAGATCAATCGGAGAAACACTAAAAGAAATGGAGCAAACCGAAGAAGATTTGGTTAACAAAATATTGAATGAACAAATGCTAAAAAGACAAGAAGATATACTAACACGGTTACTTGAACATGAAAAAGCGAATAGGGAACAGGAATTTGAGAAAAAAAGAAAATCTGAAGAAGCAAAAAAGGCGGAAAGAAGTAACCCTGAAGAATATTTGGAGTATAAAAGAATAAAAGAAAAAGAAACTGAATTATTAAGGATGGTTCCTCCGGAACTAACACCTTTTTACAGAAAGAAAATCAATGAATATTATTTAAATCTGGGCAGATAAAATGGAGAGTACTATAACGCTAAAAGCTGCAGAAGAAGAAATTTGGCGAATAGAGCAATTTGTAGAAAAAACAGCCAATGAATACAACATTTTCAACAGTTATTACAGCAATATCCTTGTGAGCATAATAGAAGCTGTACAGCATGTTAAAAAAGGTTCTGATGTTACTATATCGTTTTGGTCTGAAAAGAAAGGGTTATTTTTTACGATCAAAGGACAATTTGAAGACATTAATCCAGAAAGTGATTTTGTTTATTTGATTGAAAAGTTATCTGATGAATACAAAGCAGACAATGATTTTCTATGTTTAGTGTTTTCTATTAATAGTATAAACAAGAAGTTGTCAAGCATAAGAAGAGATGCATTCGACCGATTTATAAAAGGAGATAGTCAAAAAGAGAATGAGCACGAGAGCAGAAAGGATGGACACTGATATTTTATTTTTCAAAGAAGAAGTTGATGAAGTCATAAACGAAGAGCTTGTAAAAAAATGGCTACATCAAGTATGTAATCATGAGAATAAAGAAATAGAAAACCTGAACTATATATTTTGCACTGATTCCTACCTGTTAGATATCAATAAAGAATACTTAAAACATTTTAATTATACTGATGTTATAACGTTTCAGTATCATGAACCGGGTGAATCTATTTCAGGTGACATATTCATAAGCACAGATCGCGTAAAAGAAAATGCAATAAGTTATAATGTTACTTTTGAGGATGAATTACGTCGTGTGATTGTACACGGATTATTGCATTTAATTGGTTATAAAGACTCAGATGAGGATCAAAAAAAGGAAATGCGAAACAAGGAAGATTTTTATTTGAAGCGGTTTTAATGTTCCACGTGAAACATGAAAGTATTAAAAAAATATGACATTATTGTTGTGGGAGGCGGACATGCAGGATGTGAGGCGGCATCTGCAGCTGCAAATCTTGGCTCCTCAGTCTTGTTGATTAGTATGGATATGACAAGGTTTGCACAGATGTCGTGCAATCCATCTATGGGAGGCGTTGCAAAAGGACAGATAGTAAGAGAAATTGATGCGTTGGGTGGTTATTCCGGTATTGTCGCTGATAAATCCACTATACAATTTAGAATGCTTAATCGTTCGAAAGGACCGGCTATGCATTCACCCCGGTCTCAAAATGACAGAATGTTGTTTAGCCAGTATTGGCGTGAGATGCTTGAAAATACGCCTAATCTTGACTTTTGGTCAGAAACTGTTACGGATGTCCTTGTTGAGAATAATATAATTAAAGGCGTTGTAACTCAGCTTGGAATTGAGATAAATGCTAATGCAGTTATCATAACTACCGGGACATTTTTGAATGGAATAATTCATATCGGTGAGAAAAATTTTGGAGGCGGCAGAATTGGAGAACGTTCTTCTGTGGGATTAACCTCAAGCCTTATAAAAAGCGGGTTGAAAACAAATCGAATGAAAACAGGGACACCGGTCAGAGTTGACGGCAGAACAATAAATTATTCTAAACTTATTGAGCAGCCAGGTGATGAAAATCCGGGTAAATTCTCATTTAAAAATACAGAACCGGTTAAAAAGCAACTCTCCTGTTATTTAGCTTATACATCACCTGTTGTGCATAATGTTTTGAGAAAGGGGTTTGAAAAGTCACCCTTGTTTGTAGGTAGAATTCAAGGCACTGGCCCAAGGTATTGCCCAAGCATTGAGGATAAAATAGACCGTTTTGCAGATAAAAATACTCATCAGTTATTTGTAGAACCTGAAGGATGGAACACAATTGAAGTTTATGTGAATGGATTTTCTTCTTCACTTCCTCTTGAAACACAATATGAAGCTTTGCAAAAAATAGAAGGATTTGAAAATTCAAAAATTTTCAGACCAGGATATGCAATAGAATATGATTACTTTCCTCCCGGACAACTTGATTACACCCTGGAAACCAAGCGTATAGAAAATTTATATCTTGCAGGGCAAATAATAGGTACAACAGGATATGAAGAAGCTGCGGCACTCGGTATTATGGCTGGTATAAATGCTCACCAAAAAAATAACGGCCTGGAACGTTTTGTACTTAAGCGTTCTGAAGCTTATATCGGAGTTCTGATTGATGATTTGATTAACAAAGGTACAGAGGAGCCTTACCGAATGTTTACGTCAAGGGCTGAATACCGGATACTTTTAAGACATGATAATGCCGATCTGAGACTCACAGAGAAATCTTATGAACTAGGCCTGGCAGAACATAATAGAGTTAACAGGGTTCGAAAGAAAAGAGAACGAATCCAGCGCGCAATTAAATATTTTCAAAAAACAAGTGTTAGACCAGAGGAGGTAAGAAATTATTTTGAGAAATCCAAGGAGAACCAATTAAAACAAAAAGTGCGGATAGACTCACTACTAAAAAGGCCAAAAGTTGAAATTAATGAATTACGGAAATACTTAAAACCGCTTGATGAATATTGGAAAAATAATGAAGATGATGATCTGGAAGCTTTGGAAGAGGCTGTTATTATGATCAAATATGAAGATTATATAAAAAAAGAACGAGAGCTGGCTCATAAAATGCAAAAAATGGAAACCATTAAAGTTCCCTCACACATAGATTTTATGCATATTCATGCACTGTCATATGAGGCAAGAGAAAAACTAAATGCTATAAAACCAGATAATATCGGCCAGGCATCACGGATCAGTGGCGTGTCTCCTGCTGATATTTCTGTACTTTTAATACATTTGGGAAGAAAAATATAAGTTTCACGTGGAACATAAAGATATGGAAACATTAAAGGAATGTTCGATATGCGGTAGTGACAATATATCCGTATTTATCACAACAAAAGACTGGTTTTTAACAAATGAAAAGTTTTCTATTGAACAATGTGAACAATGTGGATTCATGTTTACAAATCCAAGACCATTACCAGAAAATATAGGTCGTTATTATAAATGAGATGAGTATATTTCGCACTCCAATACAAATAAAGGACTGAGCAACCAGCTATATAAAATTGTCAGAGGATTTACCCTTAAACAAAAATACGACCTTGTCAGACGATATAAATCAGGCAAAAGTATCCTGGATATCGGCTCGGGGACAGGAGAATTGCTTAACTTTTTTAAACAAAGTGGTTGGGAAGTTCAGGGAATTGAGCCGGATTCCAGGGCCCGAAACTATGCAGTGCAAAAACACAATATCCCCGTTGAAGATGAAAACAGAATCTCCGAATTGAAAGGTCTTTCTTTCGATGTGATTACAATGTGGCATGTGCTGGAACATGTGCCAAATCTGAATCAACGGATTCAATCGGTTAGGAGGCTTTTGAAAAATGATGGAATAATTGTTGTTGCAGTCCCAAACCCCGAATCTTTTGACGCTGCCAAATATGGAGAATATTGGGCAGCTTATGACCTTCCACGACATCTGTATCACTTCAAAAAGAAAAATGTTAAAGAACTTTTTGCGAAACACGATATCAAACTTAAGGAAATATTCCCCATGAAATTTGACGCTTTTTATGTTAGTATGTTGAGCGAAAAATATATAAAAGGGAAATCAAAGTTTATTCACGCTTTTTTTACCGGGCTAAAATCAAATAATAAAGCTAATAAAAGTATGAATTATTCAAGTTTGATTTATGTCCTGGAAAAAGATTAAAAGGATTTCCTGATGAACCGGGGCATGATCCTCCGGATGGCGGAACACACACGCGGATGATTAAATGGCGTAATGAGTAATGCGATGATGCGATGATGCGATGATGCGATGATGTGATGATGTGATGATGCGAGAGGGCGAACTGAGCGAACTAAGCGATTTAGAGAAAAATCGAACAACGAACAAAATTATAAACAGATGAAACATTCATGATCCGCCTAAGGCGGAACACACACGCAAATGATTATCAAAATGGATGTTCCATCTGACCACTAAAATCAAAATTATAAACAGATGAAAATAAGAAAAACCCCGAAATTTTAATTCTCCGGGGTTTTTTTCTGTTCTGGGACTATATGTCAATTTATCAAAAAAAATTCCCCGGATTTTAATTTATCGAGGCAATACATAAAAGACAGAAAAGCAAATATTTATGAAGGTATTTATAAAAAATTATTAAAAATAGATCATAAATGGGAATAAAGTCGTAATTTTAAGGAATAGAAAATTATTTCGACATTATTTTAAAAAGTTTATTGTGTTATAAAAAAACAAGTCATTAAAATATGAAACCTCCAAGTTTGCCTTAATTACACAAGAAGATGACCCGCCTCGGCGGGCTATAGCATGGGGTTCACCCGTATAATATGACGGGGTAAACAGAGTACCATTAAAATCAATTTAAATATATGGATAAAAAGGCTATAAATAAAACAAAAGTTTTTTTTGCATTTTTTATTGGATTATTATTAATTGAAATATTATTCACCCATCATTTCAAAAACCAAAATAATAAAGATAAAATTTTTAATACACTTAATAACTTTGTCAACACTGAAATTAATACTTTAAATAGTACTCTTCAGGAAATAGTTGGAATGGATTCATTACAACTTGATGAAAATACAAGGAATTTATATAGTCAAAAAGAAAGAGAATACCTGATATATAAAAATAACCTGTTAATTGACTGGACAGATAACAGGATTGCAGTGCCAGTAGAATATGATTCCGCCAAATTCAGTCAACATATTGACAAACTAAATAATGCTTATTGCCTTGTCGCAAAAGATACAATAGAGGACTATGTTGTTATAGGGCTTTCCATATTAAAAAAAGATTATCCTTATGAAAATGAGTATCTGTCAAACAGTTTTAATAAGCAATTAGATATTCCGGATAAAGTTCAAATAACAGAAAATCAAAGTACGGGAAAACCAGTAAGATATGATGGGAAGGAAATATTTAATGTGGAATTTCCGGAAACACTGACTCTGACAAGCAAACAGCACAAAATTTTATTTGCTTTATTTGTAATTGTTTTAATATTCCTTTTTGCATTTCTGTATCATGGGCATAAATATTTGAATCCTTTCCCTTCAAAACCAAGGGTTTACGTTCTCTTTTACACTCTGGATATAGTTATCGTCCGTGTTTTAATTGCCTGGTTGGAGTTTCCTGAAGTTATATATGAATCTGCGCTATTTGACCCTTCTATATTGGGAATGGGAAGACTATTACCGTCTTTGGGTGATATGTTTTTAACAGCCATTAGCTTGTTGGCAATATTACTCGCTGTTTATAAAAATATCAACCTGAAACTTCCTGTAAAGTCTGTTGTTGTTGCTATCCTAATTAATGCAGCTAACTTTCTTTTTTTGATTCTGATCATAAAAGGGATGCAATGGTTGATACAAAGTATGGTCATTAATTCTTCCATTATGCTGAACCTCCATGAGGTTTTCTCAGTGAATTTTTATACGATCGTAGCTTTTATTTCTTTATTTGTATTCTTAGCTGGAATTTATCTTATCATATCAAAAGTATTTAACTTTATAAAAAATCATAATAAACCAGGCCATGCCGCTATGGCTTTTGGTCTGGCATTATCAGTCTATATCTTAACAACATACTTTGTGAATGGCAGCGTAGATTGGCTTGCCCTTTCAATAATAACGAGTATTTTAATAGTTTTCTTCATACAAAGATATTATTTAAAGAAGCTGAATACTACATTTTGCCTGACGATCAATTTAATCATATTTTCTGCTGTGATTACGTTCTTACTGCAGTATCAGAATAAAATACAGGAGCAGGAAAAACGGAAGGTAGGAGCTGTTAAAATAGCATCAAAACAGGACCCTGTTGCTGAAAGTATGTTTTTGGATATTGAAAAAAATATATATAAGGATGATACATTGCAGGTATTGATAAATAATAAGCCGTTAGATGAAGACCTTATCATTTCATATATTTTGTACAGGTATTTTCGCGGATATTGGGAAAAATATAATTTTCAAACAACAATTTGTAAACCAAATGACAACCTGGTTTTTGGAGGCGGAAACATTGAGAATTGTGATACCTTTTTTGATAATATGATAAATGAAGCAGGGCATTTTACTTTTAGCGAAAACCTGTTTTACCTTGATAACAACCCGTGGTTTTCCAGTTATATTGCACGATTACCTTTTAACCGGGATTCTAACCAAACACCTGTTACAATTTATATTGAAATGAATGCAAAATTTGCTCCGGAAGGGCTGGTTTATCCGGAGCTTCTCATCGATGATAATATTCAACGTTCTGAATTATTTTCAACTGGTTATAGTCTGGCAAAATATCAAAATGATGAACTTTTAGCCTCAATTGGCGAGTTTAGTTATACTATGAGTATCCGGCATCTGGATTATTCCAGTAAAGAAGATAAACACTTTTTTGAGCAAAGAGGATACCACCATTATTTTTATCCCGTGAATGGAAAAGAAGTGCTGGTTATCAGCAAAAAAATACCAGGCTTTTGGGAATCTTTGGCTCCATTTGCCTTTATTTTGGTTTTTCTTACTACTTTTCTGTTGGTATTTACCATTATAATTAAACCGGATATTCTGAAAAGGTTCCATAATAATTTTAAAGTCAGACTTCAGTTTGTATTATTTTCTGTGGTTTTAATTTCCTTTATTTTGATTGGGGTTTTATCTGTTAATTATCTTAAAGAAATTAATCAAAAGAAAAACACCAAATTGTTAAAAGAAAAATCACATTCTATACTTATTGAAGTCGAGCATAAATTACTTGATGTTGCTGAAATTGATTCATCAATGTATACTTATGTAAATGATCTGATGTTCAAATTTGCCAGCGTATTTTTCACTGATATTAATATGTATAACACCCAAGGTATGCTCATTGCTACCTCCCGGCCTGAAATTTATGAAAAAGGCCTGGTCTCCAGGCAAATGAATAGTGAAATTTTGTATAAACTGAGGAGTCAGGAACAGACTGTCATTTTGCACAAAGAAAAATTAGGAGAGCTGGAATATTCTTCTGCTTATATGCCTTTCAGAAATCAAGAAAATAAAGTTATAGCTTATTTAAACATTCCTTACTATGCAAAGCAAAGTGAACTGGAAGAAGAAATAACTGATTTTTTAGCCACTTTTATAAACATATATGTTATTTTACTGGCCATAGCTTTAGCTCTTGCCTTATTGCTGACAGGTTATATTACACGGCCCCTTAACCTCATTAAGGAACAGATGCGCAAGGTAAAACTCGGAGCATCCAATGAAAAAATACTATGGAAAAACAGTGATGAAATTGGTGAATTGATCAAAGAATACAATAAAATGATTGATGAACTTGAACGAAGTACTGATTTACTGATGCGATCACAAAGAGAATCTGCCTGGCGGGAAATGGCCAAGCAGGTCGCTCATGAAATTAAAAATCCTTTGACTCCCATGAAGCTCAATGTTCAAATGCTAAAGCGGACATGGGACCCCAATGACCCTGATTGGAAAAATAAGCTTAATAAAGTAACGAATTCACTCATTGAGCAGATTGATAATCTTGCTTCTATTGCTTCTGAATTTTCTGACTTTGCGAAAATGCCGGTATCAAGACCTGAAATTGTAGACCTGAATGAAGTAATAACGCATTCTATTGAGTTGTATAGTAATTATGAGGACATCCGTATTTTCCTTGAAAATAATGTATCAGACACAAGAGTGAAAGCAGATTTCAAACACCTGACAAGAGTGTTTAATAACATATTGGACAATGCGGTTAATTCAATACCAAAAGAGAAAACCGGAAGAATTGATGTGAAAATCAACCAGAAAACCGATAGTTTGATCGTATCAATAAAAGATAATGGCAGGGGTATTCCCGTGGAAATGAAAGGAAAAATATTTTCACCAAGTTTTACGACCAAAAGCTCAGGAATGGGACTTGGTTTAACTATGGTTAAAAGTATTGTCAATAATGCAGGCGGGCGTATTTGGTTTGATTCAATAGAAAATGAAGGAACAACGTTTTATGTGGAATTACCTCAAATTAAGTCTTAGTCGGGATATCGCAAAAATGAAATTCCTTACTTTTGCATTATGACTGCAAACCCGTTGAAGCAACTCGCTGGTCAGACGGCCATCTACGGCGTGAGTACCGTCCTCGGAAGGTTCCTCAATTATTTGCTTGTCCCAATTCATACTTATGTTTTTTTGAGAGCGCAATACGGGGTTGTGACGGAGCTTTATGCTTACATCGCATTCCTAATGATCATTTTGACCTATGGAATGGAAACTGCTTATTTCCGATACGCTGAGAAGCCAGAGAAAAACAAGGATTCTGTGTACTCCACTGTAATGTTTTCTATTCTTTCTACTACTGCGGGTTTTCTGCTTCTGGTGTTTCTTTTCGGCGGGGATCTGGCTACTTTGGTTGAACATGGTAATCACAGTGAATACATTATTTACATTGCTTTGATTGTGGGGTTTGATGCCATTTCTGCAATCCCTCTGGCACGTTTGCGCGCAGAGAATAAGCCTAAACGCTTTGCTATAGTTAAACTCACTAACATAGGTGTGAATATTGGCCTGAACCTGCTGCTTTTGCTTGCTTTTCCATGGATCATCAAGCAGGATATTCCGCTTGTTGCGGATTTCCTGAGGTTGTTGCATTCCGGTGAACCGCAGGTGGGTTATATTTTACTGGCAAATGTCTTTGCCAGCGCTACGCAGGTTATTATGCTCAGCCCGGAATTCAAAAAGATTAAAAGGAATATTAGCATGGTATTGTGGCGCGAAATGATCGTATATGCTTTACCATTGTTAATCTTCGGCCTGGCAGGAATCATGAATGAAACTCTAGACCGGATTCTGTTGAAATACATGCTACCTTTACCACATGATGAAGCCATGGCACAATTGGGTATTTACGGAGCTTGTTACAAGATTTCGATCCTGATGACCATCTTTATACAGGCATACCGCTATGCTGCTGAGCCATTTTTCTTTTCGAAGGCCAGCAACAAGGATGCTAAGGAAATGTATGCCATGATGATGAATTATTTTGTGATTGCCGGAGCTGTAATTTTTCTAGGAACCATGCTATATTTGGATATCATTATCAATTTCATCAATGAAAAGTATTGGGTAGGGCGGGATGTAATTCCCATTTTGTTGATGGCTAACCTGTTTTTAGGTATCTTTTATAACCTGTCCATTTGGTATAAGCTTACAAACAAGACTCGTTTTGGAGCATATTTGTCCATTGGTGGAGCATTGATCACAATAGCCCTGAACATATACTGGATCCCGAAAATCGGATACATGGGTTCGGCCCTGGCTACTCTGACCTGTTATTTTGCTATGATGGTGGCCTCTTACTTCATTGGACGGAGATTCTACCCCGTAGCCTACAATATCCCAAAGATTTTAGGCTACATTAGCCTTTCTGTTGTGCTATTCCTCATTTCTGATAAGCTAAACCTGCAAATGCCGGCCCTGAAGTGGACTGTTCATTCCTTCATGTTTTTGGCCTTTCTCGGCTTTGTGTTTCTAATGGAAAGAAAGCAACTTACTAAAATAGCAAATAGCTAAAGCTTTACACAACAGTAGACAGACCCTTAACTTTCGGTTTTTTATTCTTCATCATTTGTTAGCAATTAAGGGTATTTTTTTTATACTTTTGTTATCGAATGAAAACCAAATACGAATGAAGGTACAAATCGTAAACAAAGGTAGGAATGCATTACCGGCTTATGAAACAAATTCATCAGCCGGAATGGATTTACGGGCAAATCTTGAAGAATCACTGATTCTAAGACCTTTGGAAAGAGCATTGATTCCGACAGGTCTTTTTATTTCATTACCGGAAGGATACGAAGCACAGGTGAGACCAAGGAGTGGTCTTGCTGTAAAAAAAGGTATCTCAGTACTTAATAGTCCAGGCACTATTGATGCTGATTACAGGGGAGAAATAAAAGTGGTTTTGGTTAATCTATCAAATCATGACTTTGAAATAAAACATAGTGAGCGAATTGCCCAGATGGTTATTTCTAAACATGAAAGAGCAGAATGGATAGAAGTCGAATTATTGGACGAAACCGCCAGGGGAGATGGCGGTTTTGGAAGCACGGGAATGTAAAAAAACGTTATTATGAAAATTATTGTACCAATGGCGGGTAAAGGGAAACGGATGAGACCGCATACGATAACCACACCTAAACCATTGATAAAAATAGCAGGTAAACCAATTGTACAGCGGTTGGTGGAAGATATTGTGAATGTCACCAATGAAAAAATTGATGAAATTGCTTATGTTGTTGGTGATTTTGGAGGAAATGTAGAAAAACAACTGATTGATATTGCAGAAAAACTTGGCGCCAGAGCCACTATTTATTATCAAAAGGAAGCTCTGGGTACTGCACATGCTGTTTTATGTGCTGCATCATCTATGGATGATAACCTGGTTATTGCTTTTGCCGATACATTGTTTAAGGCTGATTTTAAAATGGATGTTCAGAAAGACGGAATAATCTGGACGCATAAAGTAGACGACCCTTCTGCTTTTGGTGTGGTAACCAAAAACGAGAGTGGAATTATCAATGGTTTTGTGGAAAAGCCCCAAAAATTTGTTTCAGATGAAGCGATAATAGGGATTTATTATTTTCGTGAAGGAAATAAACTCAGAGATGAATTGCGGTTTGTTGTTGATAACAATATTGTTAAAGGAGGGGAATATCAGCTTACAGATGTACTCCAGAATATGATGAATAAGGGAACTGAATTTTTTACAGGTGCAGTGAAGGAATGGCTTGATTGTGGAAATAAAGACGCAACCGTTTATACAAACCAAAGAATTCTGGAAATTAACAACCATGAAAAAAAATCCGCGGATTCAATACAAACAATTAATTCTATCATTGTTGATCCGTGTTTTATAGGCGAGAATGTTGTAATCAGAAACTCAATTATTGGGCCACATGTTTCTATTGGTTCTGATACAGTTATAGAAAATTCGATTATAACAAACAGCATTATTCAATCGAATTCATATGTAGAGAATGCAAATATGGATAATTCCATGGTTGGTAATCACGTTAAGTATATTGGTAGAGTAGCCGATGTTAGTATTGGAGACTTTACCCGTCTGTCATAATGCTTTCGGAACAAGTATGCTTGCATTTACTGCACTATGTGAGTTCCAAAGTACTGAATAAATTAAATCTGATCCTATGAAATTTGCTCCGCAAATCACTTTTTTGCTTGTAGCTATACTGATAAATAGTTGCAGTTTTATACCTTTAGGTTTAAAAAAAGATAAAAGTAAAGATGAAGTGCCGGGTTATCAGGATAGCCTGGAAATAACATCTGTATTCATTGAAGCTAAAAAAGAAGCATTACTTGGAAATGATGAGCTGGCTGTAAAATTATATAACAGGGTATTGGAAAAAGACCCAAAGCATGATGCTGCACTTTTTGAATTATCAAGAATGTATTCCACGAAAGGTCAATACAATAAAGCTGAACCTTTTGCAGAACGTGCTGTAAAATCAAATCCTAATAATGCCTGGTACAGAAAAATGTTGGTAGATTTGTACCAGAGGACGGGAAAGCTTGAGAAATCAAGAGAACAACTGAAGTGGCTGGTACAGCATGAAAAAAACAATCTGCAGTTTTATCAGGATTGGTATCAACTGGAGCGATATTTGGAAAATTATGACGAAGCATTAAGGCTTGCCAATGAAATAGAAAAGATAACTGGAGTTTCAGAAAATTCATTGTTAAAAAAGATAAGACTTTTACAGGAAACCGGAGATTATCAAAAAGCAGCAGAAGAAACAGAAAAACTACTTCTGCTGGATAATACAAATCCGGAATATTACCGCGAACTTATTGCATTATATAATCAGAATAATGAACCTCATAAGGCTATTAAAGCTATAAAAAGATTTAAAGAAACAGGAAAAGACAAAGGATGGGCTGATTTAATGCTGGCCAGACAATATCAGTCTACAGGAAACAAAAAAGCTTCATTTGAAGCCTTGAAAACCGCTGTTAGTAATCCTGAGCTTACCATTGATGCAAAAGTCGAAGTTTTAATGTCATATTTTGTAATAACTGAAGCAACTGATTCTCTGAAAGATCAGGCCTCTATTCTTTTAAGTAAACTGGAAAATGCTCATCCCGATAATCCAGTCACCTATTCGATTCAGGGAGATTTTTATGTCAAAAACGAAGAGTATAAAAAAGCACTGGCTGTATTTGAAAAGGTTATACAACTGGACAGTACGAAATATCCGGTTTGGGAGCAAACATTAAGGCTTCAGTTTCAATTGGGACAGAATAAAAAGACAAGTAAATATGCCAAAAGAGCCTTGAAAATATTTCCTACCCAACCCATCCTGTATTTTTTGAAAGGAGCTGCGCATACAAAAAGAAATGAATACCAGGAAGCTGTTGATGTACTGGAAAAAGGGCTATATTTTGTGGCAGACAGTAAATTAAAAGTGGATTTTTATTCCTACCTGGGTGATAATTATCACCAGCTTGGAAAATATGATGAATCGGATGATGCTTACGAAAAGGCTCTTCAACTGGACCCGGATAATAATTATGTGTTGAATAATTTTGCCTATTATCTTTCTTTAAGAAAAGAAAACCTTAGCAAAGCGCTGGAAATGAGCAAAAAAGTAACAGTTCAATATCCTGATAATGCCACTTATCTGGATACGCATGCATGGGTTTTATTTCAAATGGGGCATTATGATAAAGCTTTACGTGTTTTTAAAAAAGCAATGGATAATGGAGGGTATAAAAGTGCTGAGATATTGGAACATTATGCTGATTGTTTGTTCATGAACGGACAAAAGGAAAAAGCTGTTCAATTTTGGAAAAAAGCATTGAATAAGAATCCGGAAAATAATCAATTACAGCAAAAAATTAATAAAAAAGAGATAAATCCGTAGCTATAAAATGAATAGGTCTAAATTGGTTTTTTTAGTGGTGATAATGGTTGGCATATTGTATGTCCCGGCATGTAAATCATGGAAAAATGTGCCTGAGGAAAAGGAAGATGTGGAAGAAGTAAAAAAGCTAAAAGCTTTGGTTAATGAGTCGTTATCAGCCAACTTTCAATATAAATGGCTCAGTGCCAAAATGATGGGTGAAGTTTCAATAAATGATAAAAAAAACCGCTTTAAAGGTAATTTGCGGATGTTAAAAGATAGCATTGTATGGATATCATTATCACCAGGTTTTGGCTTTGAGGTTGCAAGGTTTATGGTTACAAAAGATTCCCTGAAATTTATAAACAGGCTTAATCAGACTTATTACCTGGAGGAATATTCAGCACTAAAAAACTTGATAGGAATGGATATCCCGTTTCGTTCATTTCAAAATCTGTTAACGGGTAATATGCCTCCGATTAATTCATTTTATAGTTGGGAAACCGATACAACCGATAAATTTCATGTAATTAGGGAAAAACCTATAGAAAGTTCCGATCAGGTTTATGAAAAACCAGTTAAACAGGAATACCGTATTGATCCCGAGAATTTCAAACTACGTGAAATTATCGTTCAACAAACAAAACCCAAAAAACGTATTATATCTTTTAAATACAGTCATTTTCAATTAAGCAGTCAAAATATGTTCCCTGAGCAATTGAGCGGATTGATCAAAGATGAAACAGAAAAAAAAATTAATATATCATATAAAAAAGTATCAACAGGAGAGCCTCAAAATTTTCCCTTTTCCATTAATCCTAAATATAAAAAGCTGAAAATGGAAAGAATGCCGCATTAAGTAATGATTTGTTATTTTTGAAAAAATGAAAAGCAATGAAAGCTAATACTGTTCATAAACTCCTTCCATTCTTTACAATGGCAATTATGCTCCTGCCATTGTCAGTAATGGCGCAGGAAACAGAAGAAGAGCTGAGAAAAAAGAAGAAAAAGATTGAACAGGATATACGTTATACAAATAAGCTGTTGTCCGAAACCGAACAAAACAGAGAGACAACGTTAAGCAGGTTGAATCTTATAAGAAATAAAATTAATAACAGGGAACAATTAATAGCTACAATCAGCTCAGAAGTGGATTTCCTGAAAAATCAAATTGCAAAAAATAAGCGTAAAATAAAGCGATTGAACCTGGAACTGGAAGAATTAAAAGAGGAATATGCCCAATTAATCTATCATGCGTATAAAACGAAATCGAAATATCATAAACTCATGTTCGTATTCTCTGCAGACGGATTTAACCAGGCCTACCGGCGGTTAAAATACTTAAGGCAATATGGCGACTACAGGAAAAAACAAGCCCGGCTGATACAGAAAAAAAAGGAAAAACTTAATCAAACAATAGCTGAACTGAAGCAGGATACAGACCAGAAAATCAATTTATTGGCTCAAAAGGAACAGGAGCGCCAAAAATTAAAATCAGAAAAAAAGGGACAGGGAGAAACTATTGTAAAACTAAAGAGCCGTGAGAATCAACTAAGAAGGTCATTAAGCCAAAAGCGGCAACAAGCAAAAGAACTGGAAAGTCAAATTCAAAAAATTATTGCTGCTCAAATGAAGGCAACAAAACCTAAAGAAACAGGATCATCACCTGAGTTCAGGCTTTCTCCGGAACAGGTGGAATTGTCTGATAAATTTACAAAAAATAGAGGTAAACTACCTTGGCCTACAAAAAGAGGTAAGATATCAAGTACTTTTGGAAAACACAGACATGAAGAACTGGGAGTGGAGGAATTTAATAATGGCATTACAATACGAACATCAAAGAGTGCCAATGCTTATGCTGTTTTTAACGGGAAAGTTACAAAAGTGATTAGTATAGGTAACAAGAAAGCAGTATTGATACAACATGGGGATTATTTCACATTGTATGATAATTTATATAATACAGATGTAACTCCGGGAGATGAAGTTTCTACGGGTGATAATATCGGAACAATTAAAACAGATAACAGCACCGGGGAGACAGAAGTTAACTTTCAGATATGGAAGGCCACATCTAATAGAAAACCAGAAAATTTGAACCCGGCTGGTTGGCTGTTAAGTCGTTAATGAACAATAATATTTTTTTATGCTGTAGAGAGAACTTTACTGGCCAAAGGCAAATTTTTGAATTATTTTTGCAAAAGCTTATCTGATAATTATGAGAATAAACAGAGAACAAAAAGGTATTGATTTACAGGGCTTCATGCTTAGAGGCTTGATGATTATGTGTTTTGCTTTCTCTTTGCACCTAAAAGTAATTCCCAATATTACTGATTCATATCCGGGAAGTGAAGACTCCCTCTTGCTGAAATGGGAAAAAGAAACGAATGAATTATACAACAATTTTCAAAAAACAGGTTTTGATACAACTAACACATTATATGCTTTAAATTATGATTCACTTATCCGCACTTCCATTAATGATTCACTGCTGAGTCTGAAGTTTGATGCTTTGGATGCACTTTCACCAATACCGCTTTCCTACAATGAAGAAGTCGATAATTATGTAAGGCTTTATTTATTGCAAAGAAAAAATTTAACAGCCCGGGTATTAACCCGTATGGAATATTTTTTTCAAATATATGAGCAAATACTCGATAAATATAACCTGCCCTTAGAGCTGAAATATTTGTCTATTATAGAATCAGCTTTAAACCAGCAGGCACGATCCTGGGCAGGTGCAAGTGGTTTATGGCAGTTTATGATAGGAACAGCCCGGATGTATGACCTGGATGTGGGCGTTTATGTTGATGAACGCTTTGATATGTATAAAGCAACTGAAGCAGCCTGCCAGCATTTCCGGGACCTTTACTCCGAATACAATGACTGGCTGCTGGTGCTGGCTGCTTATAATGCCGGTTCAGGAAATGTAAACCGGGCAATTAGAAGAGCGGGTGGAGCAACTGATTTCTGGGAGATCAGACCCTTTCTGCCCAGAGAAACTCAGGCATATGTCCCTTCTTTCATTGCAGTTAATTACGTGTTTCGTTATGCACATGAACACTATATAAATCCTGGTATGGTGACAATTCCATTACAGGGAACAGACACCGTTACAGTGAAAAAAAACTTGAAATTTGATCAGATTGCTGAAGTGCTCGATATTGATAAATCCAGGCTCAAGGAAATAAATCCAGGGTTCAGAAGGGAAATAATACCTGCCAGTGGAAAAAACTACTATACTATATATCTTCCTAAAAATAAGATCGATGATTTTCTTGCTTCCGAAGATTTTATCTATGATTATAAAACAAAAGCACAACAGGAACTGGAAAATAAACTGGCTGAGAAATACGGGCCTGTGACTAAAGGAGTTCATGTTGTTAAAAGAGGTCAAAGTCTTGGAATGATTGCCTCTAAATATGATTGCGATATTTATGACCTGAAGGATTGGAATAACATTAGCTCAAATCTGATCCACCCGGGACAAAAGTTGATTGTTTTTGCTCCTGAAAATGTGCTTAACGGAAAAGTCAGGGCAGGCAGCCAAAAACAATTTGTATCAGATGATAAGGATTACATTTATTATACTATTCAAAAAGGCGACACCCTGTCGGAAATAGCTGAAAAATATCCCCGGTCTTCTGTGAGAAAGATCAAGCTTTTAAATAATATCATCAACGAAAGAAGACTTCAATTAGGACAGAAAATTAAAGTCGTCCAGGTTGCCGGTTAATTTTGCATGGTTTTTGTTATACTTTGTAAAAACGAAAAAATGAAAAATAAAATTACTGCTTTCATTCTGGTTGTGTTCTTTTTGTTTTCAGGATGTGACACAACAGTTAAAGAGGTCTCAAAAAAGCCATCCTCCTCAGGTTCTACACTGGAAATGATTGTTATCAGTGACAAAGATGTTTGGAATGGTATTACTGGTGATGCTGTTCGTGAGTATTTTAAACAGGACCAACCCGGACTGGGACAAAGCGAACCTATGTTTGATGTCAGACAGTTGCCTTTCAAGAAGTTTAATGAATTGTTTCAAAAACACCGCAGCTTATTAATGCTTGAGATTCAGGAAGATAAGAAGCCCCAAAGTATCTATAAAGCTGATGTATGGTCGCAACCACAGTTTGTGGTAAAACTTATTGCTCCAGATAAACCTGCTTTAAAGAAATTATTGGAACAGGAAAAAGAAAAAATTCGACAGGTTTTTTATAAAGCGGAAAGAAAGAGGATTAAAAAAGCCTATCGCAAATTGAACCAAAGAGATCTAGCAAATGACATCAGACGCAAAATGAATATCTCTATGGTTGTTCCGGAAGGATTTTATATTGCCAAATTGCAAAAAGATTTTCTGTGGTTAAGACGTGAGCCGGCAAAAATGAGCCAGGGTATTTTGATATATACACAACCCTACGTGGATACAATGCAGTTTTATCCCGATCGTATTCTGGAGCGCCGGGATTCTGTGACCAAAAAATTTATTCCCGGACCGGTTAGTGGTTCTTATATGTCAACAGAACGGCTTTTGAGGCCATATGCGAAAGATGTGAAATTCAACAATGAATTTGCTGTTGAATTGCGAGGATTATGGCAGACAGAAAACTATCAGATGGGTGGCCCATTTTTAAATATTACAACATATGATCAGAAAAACAAACGATTAGTTACAATGGACGGATTTGTCTATCATCCCAATAAGCCCAAACGTAATTATCTAATGCAGTTAGATGGTATAATTCATTCGGTTAAATTTGTCGAAGATAAGGAGGCCGGGGAGAAACCGCAGGTTACTGATAATAAGGATAGTAATAACAAATAGATTTTAACATGCATAAGAAGATATTATTGTTTCATATATATTGTTTTGTTTTTGCTGACAGCTTTTACACAAAAATATCCGAGAGCATCATTCGAAATATTTCCTTCAATATTGGCCGGAGGACCTGAAAAATTACCACCTCCAAAAGAGGCTTCCTGAATGAAAGCTAGCAAAAACGCATAATATTCGCCTGTTATGCTTTGTGTATATACTTCAATGGTATCCAAATCATCTCCGTCATAAAAGAAAATTGGCAATCCGGGAATATAATTACCGTTTACTAATTCATCGTCAGTAAAAGAGCGTTCATCCAGCGTATCCGTATAGTGTTCCCCATTAACATATAAATCCCATATATAATAATTGTTGGGAGAGGCTGGCTCTTGTCCCCAGCCTTTTATCTGAATATCTTCAGTTACCTGTGGAGGAGGATTCTGCAGGGCTTCTGCCGTTATAGAATCAAGCGTTAGTGTAACAGGCATTTTTTCACTGGCAGAATAATACCTTTCATTGTTTATTGGAGTATCTAATTCAATGTTCAACCTGTAGGTTTTCCCGTTTTCCCCGGCAAAAGGATACTCAGAAGTATATATACCGGCAGAATCTTCAATAAAAGGGAACATATTTTGCCCATCAGTAACTGTAACTTTAGCACCTGTTACTCTCGGTGTTTGCTTATCAGTGAAATAGCTGCTCGTTTTTGATAATTTTATTGTTTGCGTTGTATCGAAATTCGTTACCGATCCTTCAACAACCAAACGCTGATAATCTTCGTTCAGCTCCAGGTCAATTTTTTCCTGGCAAGCTGAAAATAATATCAGCAAAACCGGTATGTAGATTATGATTTTTCGCATAATGATTGCTTATTTAAAATGAAAATTATACGTAATTGATGGAATTATACCAAACAGATATGTTTTGATGGCTTCTCGTTCATATTGAGAACCGTTAACTTCTTCAAAGCTTATACTAAAGGCGTTGTGCCGGTCATAAACATTATAGACTGACAAATTCCAGGAACTATAAAAACGTTTTTCTTCTTTATCTTTATTTTTAGAATTATACGTAACAGAAACATCCATTCGGTGATAATCCGGTAACTTGTAGGTGTTCCTGTCGGAATATACCGGGGCTACAAGGTTCCCATATTCCCAGCGTCCTGTTGGAAAGGTCACCGGTTGTCCGGTAGCATACACCCAGTTTAATCCAAATGAAAAACGTTTATTCAGGTCATAATTTAATACTATAGAAATATCATGCCTTCTGTTAAACGGAGACAGGTATGGTTCCCCATTGTTAATATCGTCAAAAGTACGCTCGGCATGGGCAAGTGTATAGCCAACCCAGCCTGTGAATTTACCTTTTACTTTACGAATAAGAAATTCTGCTCCGTAAGCTTCAGCTTCACCAAAACGCATTTCTCCCTCAAGCTCTGGGTTCAGAAAAATCTGAGCATGGTCCTTGAAATCTATCTGGTTGTGCATCTTCTTGTAATAAACTTCTACTGATGCTTCAATGGCATTTCCCAGGAAATTTCTGAAATACCCAATAGCTCCCTGATCAGCACTTTGAGGCTCTATGTTTGGGCTGCTGGGTAACCAAATATCCAAAGGTGTGCCCACTGTTGCATTGGAGGCCAGATGTAAAAATTGTAAGGTATGGGAATAACTGGCTTTTATTGATGATTTCTTGTTTAGTTGGTATTTAAAACTTAGACGGGGCGAAAATCCATTGGAGGAATTATATATTTCATTTTTACCATAAACAGTTGAGTCGATCGTATTGTAGTTTTTGTCGTAATTATAAACAGTAGCTTTGCCTATATTTTGAAATAACGTATACCGGAGACCGTATTTTAATGTTATATTGTCTCCAATGTTTTGCTCATTTGATGCATAAACGGAGTAACTTAAAGCATTGGATGCCGGAACATCAATTTCACCGAAAATGGATTCATCATCTAGACCTTTTACCTTACCAGGCTCAAAATGTTTGTATGAGGCACTTGCACCAAACCGAAGCGTATTATCCGGGTTGATATAATAGCCAAAATCAGCTTTTAATGTATTGTCCTTCAGGTCTGAACGCCAGACAAAACTGGTAATATTGTCTTCTGCTTCTTCAATACCCAGTTTATAATCGTATCCGCTTCTCACTATGGAGAAATTGGAAAAGAGTTTATCAGAAAACAAGTGGTTCCAGCGAAATGTTGTTGTGATATTGCCCCAGCTCATTGAAAAAGGTGCGTCATTAAGACCACTAACTTTGATCACATCGCGGCCGTAATATTGAGAAACAAAAAAGCGGTTGTTTTCATTGAGAATATGATTTAATTTAAAGTTGAGATCATAAAAATACAATGTATTGTTATGTAAATTTTCATTCGCTGCCAGAGGCAGGAAAATATCCGCATAAGACCGTCTTCCCGCCATCAAAAAGGATGTTTTATCTTTTTGAATCGGTCCCTGAATGGTGAGTCTGCTCGAAATTGTTCCAACTCCACCATCCACCTGAAGCTTTTTCATGTTTCCATCTTTCTGGCGGATGTCTACCAGAGAAGACAAGCGACCGCCATACCTGGCAGGTATGTCTCCTTTGTAAAGCTCCAACTCCTTGATCGCATCATTATTAAAAACAGAAAAGAAACCCATAAGATGAGAAGCATTAAAAACTGTCGCTTCATCAAGCAAAACCAGATTCTGGTCTCTTGATCCGCCTCGAACAGAGAAACCGGTTGATCCTTCGCCAACTGACTGAACTCCGGGTAATAGCTGAATTGTTTTTAGAACATCTATTTCACCCATAAGAGCTGGAATCCTGGAAATCGTTTTACTTTTCATTTTTACTGTGCTCATTTGTGTAGAGCTCACATTTTTGTCTTCTTTTTCACCTGATACAGTAACTGTATTAAGTTCCTGGCTGGAAGGCTGCAGTTCAATATTCTTTTTGATATCCTTTTTCAGATCAATCGTGTAGCTTTGTTTTTTATATCCAACATAAGAGTAAACCAATGTATATTCACCGGGTTCAAGACTTAACGAATAGAACCCATAGTTGTTTGTAACAGTACCCTGCTTAAGCTCTTCAATATATATTGTGGCACCAAGTAACTCCTCGCCATTAGCAGCATCACGGATATGCCCACTGATGGTATAACGCAAGATTTCTTTATTGTTCTCATTTTCTGCAATACTTACCTGAGGACTGAATAATGATATACAAAAGATAAATGTCAATATGCTTTTTATGATTATTTGCATGATAATATTAACTCCCGGTTTATTGATTTGGTTTATTTATCTGGATTAAAATTACCAAACATTACACCAAGCCTAATGTTTGGTTGGTTAAATATGTCTGTGTCGTAAATGGAGTTTGAAATACCAGTTGTAAAACGATATCCTGCTCCGGCAGTAAATTTCATCCAACTGGTGAGATTTACCTCCATTTCAATTTGAGGTAACAGAACAAAAACACCATCACGGTCGCAATGTTCAAGATTGTGAACATCAAATTCGTCATCATATAAACTAATCCCTCCCCAACCAATCAATGTATTGATATTCAAGTGAATTAATTTCAAAGGTTGATAAATATAACCTATCCAGATGCCGCCATATCCAAAAGCAAGCGCATTTTTATCCGGGCAACTGACAACAGATTCGTCCAGCGTGTGTTTTGTGGCAAGACCTTCGCCATATCCCCCAATGAACAATTTTTGGTTGATTAATACGGCTCCGCCACCACCGCTGTACACAGCAAAATCATCACCGATCATAGAGAAGCTCATACCCGGACCCCCAAATCCTGAAATTTGAATATTTCCTGATTCAAATAAATATTGGGGTTCCTCAGGGTCTTTGTCCTGGGCAGATAACTGAAAAAAGACCATGATAAGAGTCGCTGTTAATATTAGAACTTGTTTTTTCATAATTTTATTTACTATTGAAGTTCAACAATTTATTTTGTTTAGGGTTTGTTTATTTCATTGTTGTTTTGACAATGCTCCAAAGATCAGAAAACCATGTGACGATCATATTTTAAAAAAGTTACTTTTTCTTAAAGATAATTATCAAATAGAAATATCATATTTTTGGAGATTTAATATAAACCATAGTATATCAGATAACTTCGCTATTCAAATACATATTATAGAAACAAGTTTTTAAAATACATGATTAGCTGGGAGACTGATTTATTGAGTATTTTTTTATTACTTTTGCCCCTTAAATTTAAAAGCAAAAATTTCTTCTTGATGCAACGGAAATACGCTGAATATGGAAACCTGAACCTCATTGATGTAGCTAGTGAGATTTCAGAATTATGGGATCAGGAAAAAACCTTTGAAAAGAGCCTTGATAAAAATAAGGATGCTGATCCTTTTATATTTTATGAAGGGCCTCCTTCAGCCAATGGCAAGCCTGGAATTCATCATGTAATGGCCCGGGCCATAAAAGATATTTTTTGCCGGTATAAAACCATGAAGGGGTATAATGTAAAACGTAAAGCAGGATGGGATACCCACGGCCTGCCGGTGGAAATAAGTGTGGAAAAAACTCTTGGAATCACCAAAGATGATATTGGGCATAGTATTTCTGTTGAGGATTATAATAAAGCCTGCCGCAAAGAAGTAATGAAATATAAAGATTTGTGGGATGAACTGACCAGAAAAATGGGATACTGGATTGACCTGGATGATCCTTACATCACTTTTGATAATAAATATATTGAGACAGTCTGGTATTTGCTTAAGAATCTTTTTGATAAGGGACTACTTTACAAAGGCTATACGATACAACCATATTCACCGGCTGCAGGGACAGGTTTAAGTACACATGAACTTAATCAGCCCGGATGTTACCGGATGGTGAAAGATAACACCATGGTGGCACAGTTTAAGGTTCAGAAGGACGACAAATCGGAATTCTTGTGGGAAAAAGCACATGGCGATGTTTTTTTCCTCGCCTGGACAACTACACCATGGACATTACCTTCAAATACAGCACTGGCCGTTGGAAAAAAAATCGATTATGTTCTGGTTAATACTTATAACCGTTACACTGGTTTACCAATCGCGGTTGCATGTGCAAAAGATTTGATGAGCAAATATTTCCCGGAAAAAGATGCAGAACTGAAAATGGAGGATTACAAATCAGGTGATAAGAAGATTCCTTATGAACGGATCTGTGAATTTAAAGGGAAGGACATTATTGGCGTTCGCTATGAACAATTACTACCATATGTTCAGCCTGAGGATGGTGATGCTTTCCGAGTTGTTGCCGGTGATTTTGTTACTACCGAAGAGGGAACAGGAATAGTTCATATTGCGCCCAGCTTCGGAGCTGATGACTTTAAAGTTGGTAAAGAAAACGGTATAGGATCACTGACCATGGTCAACAAAAAAGGAAAATTTGTTGAAGAGATGGGTGAATTTGCAGGAAGGTTTGTGAAGCCGGAATATAATGAAAACTATGACCCTGAAACCGAAAATCCGGTAGATGTGGATATCATTATTAAACTGAAAAAGGAAAACCGTGCTTTCTTATCTGAGAAGTATGAACACTCTTATCCCCATTGCTGGCGTACGGATAAACCCATTCTATATTATCCACTGGATTCCTGGTTCATTAAAACAACTGAATTCAAAAAGCGGATGCTGGAGTTGAATAAGACTATCAACTGGAAGCCTGAAGCTACAGGAACAGGACGCTTTGGAAACTGGCTGGAGAACCTGGTGGACTGGAACCTTTCCAGATCAAGGTTTTGGGGAACACCGCTACCTGTATGGTCAACAGAAGATAAACAGGAGCGAAAATGCATTGGCTCTGCCAGTGAATTAAAGCAGGAAATTAACAAAGCTGTTGAAACAGGGTTCATGGAAGAAAACCCTATAGCTCATTTTAAAACAAATGACCAATCACAGAGCAATTATGACAGCATTGATCTGCACCGGCCTTATGTTGACAGAATTGTTCTCGTCTCTGAGTCGGGTAAGAAAATGTACCGCGAGCCCGACCTTATCGATGTTTGGTTCGACAGCGGCTCAATGCCCTATGCGCAGCAACATTATCCGTTTGAAAATAAGGAACAGTTTCAGGAGAACTTCCCGGCCGATTTTATTGCTGAAGGGGTGGATCAGACTAGAGGCTGGTTTTTTACTCTTCATGCTATTGCTACCATGACATCAGATAGTGTAGCATTTAAAAATGTGATATCTAACGGGCTTGTGCTGGATAAAAATGGAAATAAAATGTCCAAACGATTGGGAAATGGTGTAGACCCGTTTGAAACCATCAAAAATCACGGAGCAGACACTACCCGTTGGTATATGATCACTAATGCTCAGCCCTGGGATAATCTGAAGTTTGATATCAACGGACTGGATGAAACCAAAAGAAAGTTTTTTGGAACCCTCTACAACACCTATAATTTCTTTGCAATGTATGCGAATATCGATGGATTTTGCTACAAAGAAAGTGATGTTCCTTTTGAAGAGCGTCCTGAAATAGACCGTTGGATATTATCTGAGCTAAATACATTAATCAGGAAGACAGATGAATTCTACACAGATTATGAGCCCACAAAAGCGGGCAGAAAAGTCGTGGAATTTGTATACGATTATCTTTCCAACTGGTATGTTCGTCTTAGCCGGAGAAAATTTTGGAAAGGAGAATATACTCAAGATAAGATATCCGCATATCAAACGTTATATAAATCACTGGAAGTTGTTGCAAGGGTGGCAGCACCCATAGCACCATTTTATATGGACCGGTTATACAGGGATCTGAATGATGTTACCGGCATCAATGGTAATAAGTCTGTTCATTTGGCCGGATTTCCATCATGGCATGAAGAACAGATTGATAAAGACCTGGAAGAAAGAATGCAATTGGCACAGAAATATTCTTCAATGGCTTTATCACTAAGGAAAAAATCAAAAATCCGTGTTCGTCAACCATTGCAAAAAATGATTGTGCCAGTTGATAATGAGCGGATTAAAAAGCAGGTAGAGAAAGTTAAAGATTTAATACTGGCTGAAGTTAATGTGAAAGAAATGCAGTTGATAACAGATACAGCCGGGATACTTGTGAAAAAAATAAAACCTGACTTT
Organism: Bacteroidales bacterium; assembly: GCA_021740245.1. Taxonomy (GTDB): domain Bacteria; phylum Bacteroidota; class Bacteroidia; order Bacteroidales; family PWNQ01; genus PWNQ01. The sequence goes on from JAIPAE010000021.1 coordinate 26,411, forward strand.
AAAAAGCTGGGGCCAAAGTATGGCAAAATGATGAAAAAACTGACACCAAAGATTTCCAACCTGAAGCAGGAACAAATTGTTGAGTTGGAAAAAAATGGAGTCGTGAAACTGAATGTTGAAGGTCAAACCATAGAAATAACACAGGATGATGTGGAAATATTTACTGAGGATATTCCGGGGTTGGTAGTTGCAAACTGGGGAAGTGATACCGTAGCTTTGGATGTGGAAATTTCTGAATTATTAAAAGAAGAAGGACTGGCCAGAGACCTTGTGAACCGTATACAAAACATACGTAAAGAACTAAATCTGGAGGTTACAGATCATATAAAACTGAAAATTGAATCACAAAAATTTTTAAGTCAGGCAATACGAAACAATTTTTCATATATTTGTTCGGAAACATTAGCATCTGATTTGAAAATTGAAAGCAATCTAAATGAAGAAGATGCTGTTTTAACAGAACTAAATGATAATATAAAAGTTAGAATAAACATTCAGAAAGTATCTTAATTTCGTAAGATGCACTGTAATAAATATTTCGATTATGACTGAAGACAAGAAACAAGAAAGCAAGAACGACCAAAGGACCCGCTACTCAAAAGAAGAACTGGAAGAGTTCAAACAGATAATTCTGAAAAAACTGGAAGAAGCACGTCGTGATCTTAAGATGCTAACGGATGCTTATACAAACAGTAATGAAAATGATACAACCGATACTTCACCGACTTTCAAAGTTTTGGAGGAAGGCTATCTGGTATTATCCAAAGAGGAAAACAGTCAATTAGCTGCCCGCCAGCAAAAATTCATTCAGAATCTGGAGAATGCTTTGGTTCGTATTGAGAACGGCACCTACGGTGTTTGCCGGGAGACAGGTAAACTGATCTCTAAAGAACGGCTTCGCAGCGTTCCGCATGCAACACTTAGTATTGAAGCAAAACTGGCAAGAAACAAAAAAAGATAGACATTGATCATTAACTATCCAGCGTTTTGAAAAAAGCAGTCATTGTTGTCTTTTTGGTTTTATTGCTTGACCAGATACTTAAGTTCTGGATCAAGACAACTATGTATCTGGGGGAAGATATTCATGTTTTTGGCGATTGGTTTATTATTCACTTCACAGAAAACAACGGAATGGCTTTTGGCTGGGAGTTTGCCGGTAAGTCAGGCAAGTATCTCCTTAGTATATTCCGGTTTTTAGCTGTTATAGGAATTGGTTATTATATCTGGTATGCCAATAAAAAGAAAGCTCGTCCAGGCTTACTCATTGCATTAGGGCTTATTTTTGCAGGAGCTTTGGGCAATATTATTGATAGCGCTTTCTATGGAATGATCTTTAGTGAAAGTGGTAATTATTTTAATCAGATTCCGGCTGTATTGTTTCCTGAATCAGGCGGATATAGTTCTTTTCTGCAGGGGAAAGTCGTGGATATGTTTTATTTCCCTATCATTAAGGGCTCTTTCCCTGAATGGCTGATGGGCGGGCGTGATTTTATCTTCTTTCGGCCGGTTTTTAATTTTGCTGATACCTCTATCACTGTCGGTGTGTTGATGTTGTTAATTTTTCAGAAAAGATATTTTACCAGTCATGGGCATGGGATCCGGCCTGTTAATGACCGGGGTAATTCAAAAGAATCAGAAAGCACAGAAGAAGTTGACGAAATGTAAAAGCTGCTGTAGCTTATGCATGATTACAATATTATTTTTGTGTTGTTTACATATTTCTAAACAAGGCGAGGCAGGAAAACACTTTTTTCGGGATCAATTACTGCTGAGTCAGATAATTTAATATCTGAACGGCATTAGTGGCTGCTCCTTTTCGTAAATTATCTGCTACAACCCAAAGGTTTATGCCGTTTTCTACTGAAGTGTCCCGGCGTATTCTCCCAACATGCGTAAAATTCGATTTTCTGATATTGGCAGCCATAGGGTAAATATTTCGTGAAGGATCATCTTCTATTTTTATATTCTCAGCAGTAGACAAAATACTGTTTATCTCCCCGATGTTGAATCCCCGCTCAAACTCTATATTTATGGCTTCAGAATGTCCTCCTGTTACGGGGACCCTAACTACTGTTGATGTAATCCTCAAATCAGGTTCATCAAGTATTTTTCTCGTTTCGTCTATAAGTTTTTGCTCTTCGGTAGTGTAGTCGTTCTCCAAGAAGTGTCCACCATGCGGCAATACATTATAATCAATGGCATGAGGATATGCTTTTTTATCCGGTTCGCGGCCTTCCCGTTCTGCCTGAAGCTGCTCTATTCCTGCCAGACCACTTCCGCTTACCGATTGATAAGTGGCAACTACTATCCTTTTTATGGTCAGTTTTTTATGTAGCGGAGCTAAAGCGACTACCATCTGAATGGTTGAACAGTTAGGATTCGCAATGATCTTGCTCGAAGGGTCAATTTGGTTTGCATTTACCTCAGGAACTACCAGAGGAATGCCGGGATCCATTCGCCATGCACTACTATTGTCGATTACTATAATTCCTTTTTCAGCAAATTTCGGAGCCCATTCCCTTGAAACTGAAGAGCCAACTGAAAAAATAGCATAATCTGCTCCGCAATTCATTGCTTTTTCAAATGTAACAACTTCAAATGATTGTCCTTTGAACTGAATTTGCTTGCCGACTGACTGCATAGATGCTGCAGGTACAATCGATTCTGTTTTAGGACTTATCTCCTCTAAAACTTCTATTATTTCTTGTCCTACAAGACCTGTGGCTCCTCCAACAATTACTTTCATAAAAAAATTGAATTAAATGACAGATTGTTTATGCAAATTTAGTAATTTCATGCTTCTATATAATGATTTCCTGTTTATGAAACGATTAGTCTTTGTTTTTGTTGGTTTGCTATCTTGTCTTTCAACTTATGCGCAACTTGTGGAGGATTTCACTGATGGAAATTTCACCAATAATCCTCAATGGAATGGCGATGTGGCTGACTTTATAGTGAATATTTCACAACAGCTTCAACTCAATACTTCAGGAGAGGATGAATCTTATCTGGTTACGGCAAACAGCCTTGCTGACAGCGTACAGTGGGATTTCTGGATCAAACAGTCTTTTTCTCCTTCTTCCAATAACAATGGAAGAGTTTACCTGATCAGCGATCAGCAAAATATTGAAACCGGTAATGTGAACGGCTATTTTCTTCAGTTTGGTGAATCGGGAAGTAATGATGCCATCGAGTTGTTCCGCCAGGACGGAAGCTCTAACACTTCTGTATGCCGAGGCACCGACGGTCTCATCTCAGGTTCATTT
>JAIPAE010000022.1 GCA_021740245.1 Bacteroidales bacterium
TGGGTTTATGCAGGTTGAGAAAGAATAGCTTTCTCAAATTACCCATTCACAAAACAAATTTACCAGGAGAAAACAATGGGAAAAGAAGTTGACGGTATTATAAAGCTGCAGATCAAAGGAGGAGCTGCAAACCCCTCACCACCTGTTGGTCCCGCATTGGGAGCCAAAGGGTTAAATATCATGGAGTTTTGCAAGCAATTCAATGCACGTACACAAGAACAAGCCGGCAAAGTTCTGCCTGTGATCATTACGGTTTATAAAGATAAATCCTTTAAGTTTATTGTCAAGCAACCACCAGTAGCTATTCAGCTAAAGGAAGCTTCCAAAATAAACAAAGGAGCATCAGAACCGAATCGTCAAAAGGTAGGCAGTGTCACCTGGGATCAGGTGAAAGAGATTGCTGAAGCTAAAATGAGTGACTTGAATGCCTTCACCGTTGAATCTGCAATGAAGATGGTTGCTGGGACTGCGCGTAGCATGGGACTTATCGTAAAAGGTAATAAACCATTTTAAGCAGTTTTCAAAACCACAATACCTAAAAAGTAAAATAGACTAATACTTATAAGAATGTCAAAAGTAGCAAAGAAACATAAGGAAGCTTTAGCAAAATACGACAAAACGGAAGCGTATCCATTAAAAGAAGCGTGTAAATTGGTTAAGGATATTAGCCTTTCCAATTTTAATGCTTCTATTGATTTGAGTGTCCGTTTGGGTGTAGACCCCCGGAAAGCAAATCAAATGGTGCGTGGCTCAGTTACCCTACCTCACGGAACAGGTAAAGAGGTTAAAGTTTTGGTATTATGTACTCCGGATAAGGAAGAAGAAGCTAAAGCAGCCGGTGCGGACTTTGTAGGGCTTGATGATTACATTGACAAGATTAAAGAGGGTTGGCTGGATATGGATGTTATTATAACCATGCCCAGCGTTATGCCCAAAATAGGTCGCTTAGGTAAAGTTTTGGGGCCACGTGGCCTTATGCCAAACCCCAAAACCGGAACGGTAACCATGGATATTGCTGATGCAGTAAAAGATGCTAAAGCAGGTAAGATCGATTTTAAAGTCGATAAATACGGTATCATTAATACAGCTATCGGAAAAGTTCAATTTGATGACAATCAAATTTACGAAAATGCAAAAGAATTGTTAACAACAATTTTAAAGCTAAAACCGGTAGCATCCAAAGGTACTTATATGCTTAGCGTTTATATATCCAGCACCATGAGCCCAAGCATTAGAATTAATCCTAAGTCAATCATTTAAGCCATATAAAGAAGCTCACAAACAGAGGTGATTGAACTATGAGAAAAGAAGAAAAAACTCAGTTAATCGAAGAATTGACAGAGCAATTGAATGAATATCCCGTTTTATACCTGACGAATTTAACAGGATTAAATGTGGCTCAAACAAATCAATTGCGTCGTCAATGCTTTGGCAAGAATATAAAACTGAGAATGGTTAAAAACACACTGCTAAAAAAAGCATTGGAAAAAACTGAAAAAGGAGGTGAAGAACTCTATTCAGCTTTAACCGGTTCTACAGCAGTGATGTTTAGTGATACAGGTAATGTCCCGGCCAAAGTGATTAAAAATTTCAGAAAAGACTTTAGTAAGCCTGTTCTGAAAGCAGCCTATATTGAAGAAACGGTTTACCTGGGTGATGATAAGTTGGATTCGCTGACAAAGATCAAATCCAGAGACGAACTCATTGCCGATGTGGTTGCCTTGCTTCAATCCCCGGCCAAAAATGTTATTTCCGGGTTGCAGTCATCAGGCGGTCAAAAAGTTGCCGGCATACTGAAAACACTATCTGAAAAAACAGAATAAATTATTTTATAGTAAATTAACGTATTGTAAAACATTAAAAACAACAATAAAATGGCAGATTTAAAAGAATTTGCAGAACAGTTAGTTAACTTAACCGTTAAAGAAGTTAATGAATTAGCTGAAATTCTGAAAGAAGAATATGGCATCGAACCAGCAGCAGCAGCTCCTGTAGCAGTTGCAGGTGGTGGAGAAGCTGAAGGCGGTGATCAGGCAGAAGAAAAAACCGAATTTGACGTAGTTCTCAAATCAGCAGGTGCTAAAAAACTTGCAGTCGTGAAACTCGTTAAAGAACTCACCAGTCTCGGACTTAAAGAAGCAAAAGAACTTGTTGATTCAGCACCAAAACCGATCAAAGAAGCAGTTACTAAAGATGAAGCAGATGGATTAAAGAGTCAACTTGAAGAAGCAGGTGCTGAAGTTGAAGTTAAGTAGATATCAACTAATAACCTGATATTCTAGACCTTCCCTGTCGAAAGGCAGGGTTAGGTCTATTTCTGTTTATATTTCGTTCTTTAATAATCTTCTTTGGTAACATAAAAATTTATAAGCCTTGGCCTCAAACAAGAAACAACGTATTAGTTTTGCATCATCCCGCATACCTGCGGAATACCCTGATTTTCTGGATATCCAACTCAAATCTTTTCAGGATTTTTTCCAGTTGGAAACATCCCCCGAAGACCGCGAAAACGAAGGTCTTTATAAGGTATTTTCAGAAAATTTTCCAATCACTGATGCAAGGAACAATTTTGTACTGGAATTTTTGGATTATTTTATTGACCCACCCCGCTACAGCATTGCAGAATGCCTGGCACGGGGATTAACATATAGTGTTCCGCTAAAAGCCAAATTAAAGCTTTATTGTACAGACCCTGAACATGAGGATTTTGAAACAATTATCCAGGATGTTTACCTTGGGTTAATACCTTACATGAGTCCCAGCGGATCATTTATTATAAATGGTGCAGAGCGCGTAATTGTATCACAGCTCCATCGTTCACCCGGTGTATTTTTCGGTACCAGCCGCCATGCAAACGGGACACAACTTTATTCTGCCAGAATTATTCCATTTAAAGGTTCCTGGATCGAATTTGCCACAGACATTAATAATGTCATGTATGCTTATATCGATCGTAAAAAGAAATTACCTGTAACCACACTGCTCCGTGCTATTGGTTATGAAAGTGATAAAGATATCCTGCAGATTTTTAATCTGGCTGATGAAGTAAAAGTTACCAAGACAGGTCTGAAAAAAGTTTTAGGCCGCAAGCTGGCAGCTACTGTTTTACGTTCATGGATTGAAGACTTTGTTGATGAAGATACCGGAGAGGTTGTCTCTATTGAACGTACTGAAGTTGTCATTGACCGGGAAACAGAGCTGGAAGAGTTTCACATCGATCAAATTGTGGATGCTGGTGTTAAAACGATCCTGCTTCATAAAGAAGCATCTAACTCTAGTGATTACGACATTATTTTCAGTACTTTACAAAAAGACACAGCCAATTCAGAAAAAGAAGCTGTCGAGTTTATCTATCGCCAGCTCCGTAGTGCTGAACCACCTGACGAAGAAACAGCCAGAAGTATCATCCAAAATCTCTTCTTTAGTGACAAACGCTATGATCTGGGTGAAGTTGGCCGTTACAAAATCAACAAAAAGCTGGAACTGAGTATTCCTTTAGATACCAGAATACTAACCAATGAAGATATTATCCATATCATTCAACACCTCATCCAGCTTATCAATGAAAAGACTGAGGTAGACGACATTGACCACTTGAGTAACCGTCGTGTGCGTACTGTTGGAGAACAGCTCTATAATCAGTTTGGTGTTGGACTATCCCGGATGGCCAGAACTATCCGTGAACGCATGAATGTTCGTGATAATGAGGTGTTCACACCTACAGACCTGATCAATGCTAAAACTTTATCATCAGTAATTAACTCTTTCTTTGGTACAAACCAGCTTTCGCAGTTTATGGATCAAACCAATCCATTAAGTGAAGTTACTCACAAACGCCGTATTTCTGCATTAGGGCCAGGTGGTTTGACAAGAGAAAGAGCCGGATTTGAGGTTCGTGATGTTCATTATACTCATTACGGACGCCTTTGTACAATCGAAACGCCGGAAGGACCAAATATCGGCCTGATTTCATCGCTTAGTGTTTATGCCAAGATCAACAAGCTGGGCTTTATTGAAACACCTTATAAAAAGGTAGAAAACGGAAACATTAAGTTACATGATGATCCGATTTTCCTCACAGCAGATGAAGAGGAAGAACAAATCATTACCCATTCGGTGATAGATATTGAAGAGGACGGTAGAATATCACAGGAACGTATCAAGGCCCGGAAACTGGCTGATTATCCATTGGTTTCACCGGAAGACATTAATTTAATTGATGTTGCACCAAACCAGATTGCCTCTGTAGCCGCATCATTGATCCCATTCCTTGAGCATGATGATGCCAACCGTGCCCTGATGGGCTCCAACATGATGCGTCAGGCTGTTCCTTTGATGCAGCCTGAAGCACCAATAGTCGGAACAGGACTCGAGAAACAAGTAGCATCAGACTCAAGGACAAATATTATTGCTGAAGGTGACGGAGTTATAGATTATGTAGATGCAAAAAAAGTAATTGTCCGTTATAACCGTACTGATGAAGAAAAAATGGTTTCTTTTGAAGGAGATACCCAGGAATATAATCTTACCAAGTTTGCCAAAACAAACCAGGGTACCTCGGTGAATCTAAAACCCAATGTTCGGACGGGCCAGAAAGTGAGAAAAGGTGATATTATGACCAAGGGCTATGCTACATCAGATGGAGAGTTAGGAATCGGACGCAACCTGAAAGTAGCCTTTATGCCCTGGAAAGGTTATAATTTTGAGGATGCCATCGTTATCAGTGAAAACCTTGTGCACAATGATACTTATACCTCTATTCACATTGATGAATATATTATGGAGGTAAGGGATACCAAACGTGGTGTGGAAGAACTCACTGCTGATATTCCTAATGTAAGTATGGATGCAACAAAAGAGCTGGATGAAAACGGAATAATCCGGATTGGTGCTGAAGTTAATGAAGGCGATATTCTCATTGGTAAGATCACACCTAAAGGTGAAACCGATCCTACCCCGGAAGAAAAACTATTACGGGCTATTTTCGGTGATAAAGCCGGAGATGTTAAAGATGCTTCGTTGAAGGCACCACCTTCGTTACACGGAGTTGTTGTTGATAAAAACCTTTATGCACGATCGGTAAAAGACAAGAAAACACGTACTAAAGAAAAAGAGCAACTTGAGAAGATGGAAGCTGAGCATAATGCAACGCTCGAAGAACTGAGAGAAACTCTGATTGATAAATTGCTTGCTCTTATCAATGGAAAAACATCACAGGGTGTGACGAATAAATATAAAGATGTCATCATTCCGAAACGAACTAAATTCACTAAAAAAGTTTTGACTGGAGTTGATGATTATATCAATATTAGCCCGAGGAAATGGACAACCGATAAGGAAAAAAATGACCTGATCAAAAAATTATTGCATAATTACAGCATCAAGTATAAAGAAGAAGTTGGCCTTTTTAACCGGGAAAAATTCAATATAACCGTTGGAGATGAATTACCCACCGGAATTGTTCAGATGGCGAAAGTTTACATTGCCAAAAAACGCAAGATCAAAGTAGGAGATAAGATGGCCGGACGTCATGGTAACAAAGGTATTGTAGCCCGTATAGTACGTCAGGAAGACATGCCATTTTTGTCAGACGGCACTCCCGTTGATATTGTACTGAACCCTTTGGGTGTACCTTCACGTATGAACCTGGGACAGATTTACGAAACAGTACTTGGCTGGGCCGGAGAAAAGCTTGGATTAAATTTTGCTACTCCGATTTTCGATGGTGCCTCTGTAGAACAAATCAATGAATATCTGGAAAAAGCAGGTCTTCCGGAAAACGGAAAAGTACAGTTGTTTGACGGAGAAACAGGTGAACCCTTTAAGCAAAAGACTACTGTTGGAATTATTTATATGCTTAAGCTTCATCATATGGTTGATGACAAGATGCACGCCCGCTCTATCGGACCATACTCTCTTATTACACAGCAACCACTTGGAGGTAAAGCTCAGTTTGGTGGTCAGCGTTTTGGTGAAATGGAGGTTTGGGCGCTGGAAGCTTTTGGTGCTGCCAATGTGCTGCAAGAGATTCTGACAGTAAAATCCGACGATGTTAACGGACGAGCTAAAGTTTATGAATCCATTGTCAAAGGCCAGAATATGATAAAACCCGGTATTCCGGAATCATTTAAAGTGCTTGTTCACGAACTGAACGGACTTGGCATGAACATCGATTTTGATCAATAAATTAACAGGAGCAATCCTTTTTATTAACAGTAAGTAATAAAGTATCCAAATATGGCTTTCAGAAATAATTCAAATCTTACTAAAAACGAATTCTCAAAAATAACACTCAGCCTGGCATCTCCTGAGTTGATCTACGAACAATCTCACGGTGAAGTATTAAAACCGGAAACGATCAATTACAGGACATATAAGCCCGAGCGCGATGGTTTGTTTTGTGAGCGTATTTTTGGACCGGTCAAAGATTATGAATGTCATTGTGGTAAATACAAGCGTATTCGCTACAAAGGCATTGTTTGTGACCGATGCGGAGTTGAAGTAACAGAGAAAAAAGTACGCCGTGAGCGGATGGGACACATCGAACTGGTAGTTCCCGTTGCTCATATCTGGTTTTTCCGTTCTCTTCCTAACAAACTTGGAGCGCTTCTGGGGCTTCAATCCAAGAAACTTGATTCAATCATTTATTATGAAAGATATGTTGTGATAAATGCTGGTGCTGCATCAGAGCACGGTGTAAAATATATGGACTTCCTTACTGAGGAAGAGTATTTTGAGTATATGGAAAAAATTCCGGTTGAGAACCAGTATCTTGATGATTCTGATCCGGAAAAATTTATTGCCAAAATGGGAGCGGAGGCAATACATGATTTACTTTCGCGTCTTGACCTGGATGAATTATCATATACACTTCGTCACAAGGCAAACACAGAAACCTCGCAACAAAGAAAGAAAGATGCCTTAAAGCGTCTTCGGGTAGTTGAAGCATTCCGCGACTCACACAAGCGGAAAGAAAATCGTCCGGAATGGATGGTTATCAAAGTAGTGCCTGTTATTCCACCAGACCTAAGACCACTTGTTCCTCTTGATGGCGGGCGCTTTGCCACATCCGACCTGAATGACTTGTACAGAAGGGTTATTATCAGAAATAACCGTTTGAAACGATTAATGGAAATCAAAGCTCCGGATGTGATACTGCGGAATGAAAAACGTATGCTTCAGGAATCTGTGGATTCCTTATTTGACAATTCCAGGAAATCCAACGCAGTAAAAACCGATGCAAACCGGCCGCTGAAGTCTTTAAGTGACAGTTTGAAAGGAAAACAGGGACGGTTCCGTCAAAATCTTTTGGGTAAACGTGTTGACTATTCCGGTCGCTCAGTTATTGTTGTTGGTCCGGAATTAAAGCTAAACGAGTGCGGAATTCCAAAAGAAATGGCTTCCGAGCTATTCAAACCGTTTATTATCCGCAAGATGCTTGAACGAGGCATCGTTAAAACTGTTAAATCCGCCAAGAAAATCGTTGACCGAAAAGACCCGGTAGTTTGGGATATTCTGGAAAACGTACTTAAGGGACATCCTGTATTACTTAACCGTGCTCCTACCCTTCACCGCTTAGGTATTCAGGCATTTCAACCTAAACTTATTGAAGGTAAAGCAATCCAGCTTCACCCGTTAGCTTGTACCGCTTTTAATGCCGACTTTGACGGTGACCAGATGGCTGTTCACGTACCACTTGGTAATGCTGCTATTTTGGAAGCCCAGATTCTGATGTTATCCTCACATAATATCCTGAATCCGGCTAATGGGGCTCCTATTACAGTACCTTCCCAGGATATGGTCCTTGGACTGTATTATCTTACAAAGAGTAATCCAGGAACGAAAGATAACCCAACAAAAGGTGAGGGACTAACATTTTATTCTCCCAAAGAGGTCAGAATCGGCTTTAACGAAGGAAGGCTGGACATGCATGCCATTATTAAGGTTCGTGTTGAAATTCCGGATGAAGAAAATGGAGTATTCAAAAAGGAAATCATTGAAACAACGGTCGGTCGTGTTCTTTTCAATGAAGTTGTTCCCAATGAATTTGGATTCATCAATCGTTTGTTGACTAAGAAATCTGTTCGGGATATTATCGGACAATTGCTTAAAAAAACCGGTAACAAAAAGGCAGTTAAATTTTTGGATGACATAAAGGATTTGGGATACAGAATGTCATACGAAGGTGGACTGTCCTTTAACATTGGTGACGTCATTGTTCCCAAGATTAAAGAAGAATTAATTACAAAAGCGCATCAGGAAGTCGATGAAGTTCTGAACAACTATAACATGGGATTCATCACTAATACAGAGCGTTACAACCAGATCATTGACATTTGGACACATACGAATTCACATCTTACCAACCGTTTGATGAAACAGCTCACAAATGATAAGCAAGGCTTTAATCCGGTATTTATGATGTTGGATTCGGGTGCTCGTGGGTCCAAAGAGCAAATCCGTCAGCTATCCGGTATGCGGGGTTTAATGGCTAAGCCACAAAAGTCAGGAACCACAGGAGCAGAAATTATCGAAAATCCGATTTTGTCCAATTTTAAAGAAGGACTTTCTGTACTTGAATACTTTATATCAACTCACGGTGCACGTAAAGGTCTTGCTGATACGGCATTGAAAACGGCAGATGCGGGATATTTGACACGTCGTTTGGTTGATGTTGCTCAGGATGTTATCATTTCTGAACAAGACTGTGGTACATTGCGTGGACTAACAGCCACAGCATTAAAGCGCAATGAAGAAGTTGTGGAAACACTTTACGACCGCATATTAGGACGAGTTTCCCTTCATGATGTTTATCATCCACAGACTGGCGAATTAGTCGTTGCTTCCGGATCAGAGATTTCAGAAGAAATTGCTATTCAAATTGAAAAATCACCTATAGAAAGTGTAGAAATTCGCTCGGTATTGACATGTGAATCCAAACCGGGTGTCTGCAGCAAATGTTACGGCAGGAACCTGGCTACAGGGCGCATTGCCGAGCGTGGAGAGTCTGTGGGAGTAATTGCAGCACAATCTATTGGTGAACCCGGTACTCAGTTAACACTCAGAACATTCCACGTAGGAGGTACAGCTTCTAATATTGCTGTAGAAAACAGCATAATAGTTAAGAATAATGGATACCTGGAGATTGATGAGCTGCGGGATGTAGATTACAAAGATAAAGAAGGCAACCAATATAAGATTGTTGTAGGCCGTTCGGCCGAGCTACGTCTGGTTGACAAAGAAACAAATGTTGTGTTGGCCTCCAACAACATCCCTTATGGTTCCAAATTGTACAAATCGGATGGTGACACTGTTAAAAAAGGTGATATAATTTGTGAATGGGACCCTTACAATGCATTGATTATCTCTGATGTTCCGGGAACGATCAGATTTAAGAATGTTATTGAAGGTGAGACCTATAAGGTAGTTTCTGATGAGCAAACCGGTTATCAGGAAAAGGTTGTTATCGAAACGCGCCGTCGTTCAAAAAACCCGTCTATTCAAATCCTTGATAATAATGAAGAACTAATTAAGGTTTACGATATGCCGGTTGGTGCTCATATCATAGTAGACGAAAATAACAAGATCAAGCCCGGCGACACATTATGTAAGATTCCGAGAGCTCTCGGAAAATCCGGGGATATCACCGGTGGATTACCGCGTGTTACTGAATTGTTTGAAGCACGTAATCCTTCAGACCCGGCTACTGTTTCCGAAATTGACGGTGTTGTTTCATTTGGCAAGAAACTAAAACGTGGCAACCGCGAGGTAATCATTACTTCCAAAACAGGTGAAGTGAAGAAATACCTGGTACCGACCTCCAAACAGATTCTTGCTCAGGAGAATGACTTTGTGAAGGCAGGGACTCCACTTTCAGATGGTGCAATGACACCAGCAGACATTTTATCGGTTAAAGGACCAACCAAAGTACAGGAATACATTGTTAATGAGGTGCAGGAAGTTTATCGACTACAAGGTGTAAAGATCAATGATAAGCACTTCGAAGTCATTGTCCGTCAGATGATGCGTAAAGTGGATATTATCGATCCGGGAGATACCCGATTCCTTGAAAGTGAGATAGTTGAAAAAACAGATTTCCAGGAAGAAAATGACTGGATATTCAACAAACAGGTGGTGGAAGAACCGGGTGATTCACCAAACATGAAGTCCGGGCAAATTGTCAGCGCAAGGCAACTGCGAGAAGAAAACTCCATGTTACGCCGGCAAGACAAGACTTTGGTTCAGGCACGCGAAGCACAGCCTGCAACAGCTAAGCAGGTACTCCAGGGAATCACTAAGGCATCACTACAAACCAAGAGCTTTATATCTGCGGCTTCCTTCCAGGAAACTACCAAAGTTCTGACTGAAGCTGCTGTAAATGCAAAAGTAGATAACCTGAAAGGACTGAAAGAAAACGTAATCGTAGGACATAAAATTCCTGCCGGTACAGGACTTCGCGATTATGAAGACATCATTGTGGGCTCCAAAGAAGAATATGAACGCCTGAAAGCAGAACCTGAAGATCAACAGGACACAACAATTGATGAACGTGACAATCATTAAGAAAGGACAATAACTTATGGACGATAAACAAAAAGGGCAACAAGACCCCAATCAGCTTAACATAGAACTTGATGACAATGTAGCAGAAGGTATTTATTCCAACCTGGCTGTTATCAACCATTCCAATTCCGAATTTGTAGTGGATTTTATCCGTATGATGCCAGGAGTTCCCAAAGCTAAAGTGAAATCCCGGATCGTTCTGACACCACATCATGCCAAACGATTCATGCGTGCATTGTCAGAAAATATTAAAAAGTTTGAGTCTTTAAACGGGGAAATCGAAGAAACTGAACCAACAAATCAGGTTCCTCCAATGAATCTTGGAGGTCCCACACAAGCATAAATAAAAGAACCGCTGTATTTTTACAGTGGTTCTTTTATACATGAAATCCGATGGCGTTCATTTCTGTGGCCGAAAACTGTTCATACTTTTTCTGCTGAATGGGATAATCCCAGCAGCGCATTCTCCTGTATATATCGCCACCAAAATCTGATTTAAAACGGTATAACCCGTAAAGCGGGTGGCTGGGATCAGGAACAGCAGATATCCAATATGCTGTCTGTTAAATCACAGGCGTTGGTGCAATTTCATTATTTTGAAATACGTCCACTCCTTTGCGGTTCTTTGCGGTAGAAATCTTAAGGCGACTTTGTACATCAAACAAGGAGTTGCAACCCTTTGTTTAATAACCACTAAGTTTTTCACGAAGGAGCACGAAGGATTTTACAAATCATTAGTATGGCATCATTTAGCTTAACCTTACAACAATGATTTTTAATGAATAGTACACATCAAATGCTAACAGGAAGACAAAAAAATCAATTCATAAAGCCAAAAACCTAAGCAATATCAATTTCATTATTCAGATAAACATCCTGTATCGCATTTAAAAGCATAATACCTTCTTTCATTGGCTTTTGGAAAGCTTTTCGGCCTGAAATGAGTCCCATTCCACCGGCTCTTTTATTGATAACAGCCGTTTCAACAGCATCTGCGAAATCACTTTCACCTTTGGAAGCACCACCTGAATTGATCAGGCCTGAGCGTCCCATGTAGTTATTGATAACCTGATACCGGGTAAGGTCAATCGGGTGATCTGATGTTAATTCCGAGTACATTTTTTCATGTGTTTTGCCAAACTTAATAGCTTTAAAACCGCCATTATTAGTAGGGAGTTTTTGTTTGATAATATCTGCTTCAATGGTAACACCAAGATGATTAGCTTGGGCAGTAAGATCAGCAGCCACATGATAATCTTTATCTTGTTTGAAATCACTGTTTCTGAGGTAGCACCACAATACTGTGTACATTCCCAGTTCATGTGCTCTTTCAAATGCCTGGGATATTTCAATAATCTGCCTGTTGGATTCCTGTGATCCAAAATAAATTGTTGCACCGATACCTGCAGCTCCCATTTCCCAGGCTTCATCTACGCTTCCAAAAATAATTTGATCATATGTATTTGGATAGGTAAGCAATTCGTTGTGATTTATTTTTACTATAAAGGGGATTTTGTGTGCATATTTTCTGGAAACTGCGGCAAGAACACCCATAGTTGATGCTACGGCATTGGTACCTCCTTCAATAGCAAGCCTTACGATATTTTCCGGATCAAAATAATCAGGATTCGGGGCAAAAGAAGCACCGGCAGTATGTTCAATGCCCTGGTCAACAGGCAATACAGAAAGATAGCCTGTTCCCGCCAACCGTCCGTGATTAAACGTATCCTGCAGGTTACGCAACACTTTAGGATTACGATTGGAATGATAAACTACACGATCTACAAAATCGGGGCCTGGAAGATGTAATCTGCTTTTATCAACTGTTTTGCTCTTGTGCTCAAGGAGATATTTTGCATTGTCGCTCAATAATTTTACTATTTCATTATAATTCATATCAATAAATTTTGGTTTTTTAATTCAGGTTCATAGATGTCACAATCTGGCAACCGGCATCTTTCATCTGCCTTATCGCTTCATCACCATCGCCGGGATTAACATTTACAGGACGGATAGCATCTTCTATCACATAGGTTGCAAAGCCTGCTTCAACAGCATTTAAAGCTGTATCCTTAACACAATATTCCGTTGTCAAACCACAAATATACAAACGATCTGCTTTATGGTTTTTAAGATATTCTTCCAAATTTAAATTGGTAGCTTCAAAAGCAGAATAACCGTCATCTTCTCCTTCTGTTCCCTTTAAAAATATCTGATTAATATTATCCACTCTCAGGTCTGGATGAAATTCAGCACCTTTAGTGCCACGGATACAATGCAGCGGCCATTTTTCAAAATGCGTAGATTCTTCAGGATGCCAGTCTTTTGATGCAATAACAAGATCGAATTTATCCATTATTTTATTAATTACCGGAACAACTTCATTACCATTTGGTGCAGCCAAAGCTCCGCCGGGACAAAAATCATTTTGAGCATCAACAATTAAAAGTGTATCCATAGTTATCCTCCGTTTTTTTGTATATCGAAAACAATATTATCTCTCAATTCCATCAGTTTCTCACTAAGCCCGACTTTGTATATATGAGGATTTTCCAACCTTAAAACAGACTCATCAATATGACTAATTCGCTTCTTTGTATAAGCAGCAATCTGATTAACAGGAACTGCCTTTTCAACCCTTTTCCCGTCTTCCATAACCGGCTTTAACAAGCGTTCCGATTTTAAATTTCCAGGATCACATTGTTTCTGTTTATGGTGCGGATGGATAATTTTTTCAATTTTATCCTCCTCTTCCAGTATAACAGCATCAGCATAAAAATAGTTTTCCGAATCATAAAAACGAAGCACATTCTTTTTTCCGGGAAAGGAAAGTTTAGTAATATCTTCCGAAACCTTAAGGCGAGGTATATTATTAAATTCGGACATCTTATATACACCATCCAGAGCAGCATCCTTTGCACCGGTAATCAGACTAGTACCAACACCAAAAACGTCCAGCGGGGCATTTTGAAGGTTGAGAGACCGGATCAGATATTCATCCAGTTGATTTGAAGCTGTAATACTCACATAGTTAAAACCATCAGAATCCAGTCTTTTCCTTACTTTTTTGGATAAATATGCCAGGTCACCGCTATCGAGGCGGATGCCTTTAAGTTTATGCCCTTTCATTTCCAATTCTTCAGCAATTATTAAAGCATTTTCCAGGCCACTGTTCAATGTATCATAAGTATCAATCAATAACACACAGTCATCCGGATATATTTCAGCAAAAGCACGGAAAGCCTGCAGCTCAGTATCAAAGCTTTGTATCCAGCTATGGGCCATAGTTCCGCTCACCGGTATATCATATTCGCTTCCAGCTAAAACATGTGAGCTGGAATCAGCACCACCAATAATTGCTGCACGGCTCGCGTGCATACTTCCTAATCCTTGTGCACGGCGTAATCCAAAATCAACAAATAACCTGTCTCCTGCTTCATGGCGTATGCGAATTGCTTTTGTCGAAATTAGTGAAGAAAAATTCAGTATATTTAGCAACATAGACTCTATCAATTGAGTCTCAACAACATTACCACTAACCCTTACGATTGGCTCCAATGGAAATGCTACATCTCCTTCCCGAAAAGAATAAATATCACCACAAAACCGAAAATCACTTAAATAACTCAGGAATTTTTCATTAAACCCCTGTTTATGTAAATAATCCAATTCCTGTTTGCCATATTCAAACTTTTCCAACTGATTTAAAAATTCGGAAAGTCCGCTGAAAATAACATAGCCACCATGAAACGGATTCTTTCGGTAGAAATAATCAAATGTAGCCTGTTGATTATGTCGCTCCTGCAAAAAGTATCCCTGAGCCATAGTCAGTTCATAATAATCAGTATATAAACCGTTTTTTTCTGTATTGATCATAATTTATGAATCACAACTTTTAGTTCATTTACAAAGTTAAGTATTTGTATCTTATTAATGAAATACTTCTGATGCCGGGATCGTTTTTATACATAATTAACTATCCTATCATTCATAAATAGTAATGATCGCAATTTTTTTTTATTTAAATAAAGTCATTTTTTTGATAATCTGTATTTTATTACTACCTTAACACTGAAAAAAAAACACACCTAAAATCCAATACTATGTCCAGGATTCGTATAATAATAATAGCTTCTGCTGTAGCAGTAGCAGGAATCATAACAATATTTGCACTGCCGGAAAAACAGAAACTCCTTACTGTTGCTCCGGAATTCAGAAAATATGTTTCCGCTTTTACTTCAGGCATCATTCACAAGGATGATAACATCAGGATAAAACTTCGGGTAAATTATGCTGATTCCGGTATGATCGGCAAACCCGTTGAGCGTTCTTTATTTGAAATATCGCCTGAGGTTAAAGGTAAAGGTTATTGGATTAATTCTTCTACATTTGAGTTCAGGCCCAATAAAAATCTGGAATCGGGCCGGTTATATAACGCTAAGTTTTTTTTATCAAAGCTCATTGACATACCCAAAGAGTTTAAAACACTGGAATTTAGCTTCAAAACCATGCAGCAATCGCTGGAATTATCTATTCAACAAATAAAAACCCTGCCCGGCAAACAGAAAAAATGGCAAAAACTGGAAGGCCAATTAAGGCTGGCTGATATTGAAGACATTAAGAACATTAAAAATGTTGTAACAGCAAATCACAAAGGCTCCTCAAAAGATATTACATGGACAAAAACAAAAACACCTCGCTTATATAATTTTGTTATTGACAGCATACCCCGTCTGATTGAAAAGTCCCATTTAACAATTAAATGGAATGGTAAACCAATTTCATCTCCTCAGAAAGGGAAAAAAATAATTGAAATTACCAGACTTGGAACATACAAGCTTAGAACTATAAGAACATATAATGAACCGGAACAATGCATTTTACTTGAATTTTCAGACCCAATAGATACCAAACAAGACCTTAATGGTTTAATTAACATCCCCGGAGTTAAGCTACATACTGTTGTTGACAGAAATATTATTAAGGCATATCCACAAGTCCAACTATCCGGAAAGAAAAAAATATATATCAGCAACGGTATCAAAAATCATTTGGGGAAAACACTTTCGGAACCTACAGAATATGAAATAAATTTCAGAAGTTTAAAGCCGGAAATTCGTTTGAAAGGAAAAGGTGTAATTCTGCCGGGCTCCGAAAAACTGCTTTTTTCCTTTGAGGCAGTAAACCTCAGAGCTGTAGACCTTACTGTCTATCGCATTTATGAAAACAATATATTACAGTTTTTGCAGGAAAATGATCTTAACGAGAACAGTAATTTATCACGTGTATCCAAAATAATATATCAGGGCGTTGTTCCGCTGAATTCTGCAGAACAGCCGGTTATTAATTATTCACAGTGGAATGATTATTCAATAGATTTAAAAAAATTCATTCAACCTGCAAAAGGAGCTATATACAGAGACAAGCTCAACATAAGAAAAGAATTTTCAACCTATCCCTGTGACGGACAGGAACAAACAAATATGATCTCTCTTTTGGACAATGAACAAAAGAATACAAAAAAACCTGAATATGATGACTGGGCTTACCAACGGATGTATGATGACTACGGAAATTATCCCAGTGATTATAGCTGGCGGGAGCGGGATAATCCATGTCATAACTCATATTATTACAGAAAAACTTATGCTAAAAATATTTTGGCTTCAGATATAGGCATGATGGTAAAAAGAGGTAATGATGACAAAACCATTGTTTTTGCAACAGACTTAATTTCGGCACAACCTTTATCAGGAATTACCATAAAAGCATACGACTATCAACAACAACTTATCCGGGTCATACAGACAAATTCGGAAGGCAAAGCTGAATTTTCCGGGAAAAAACCTTTTGTAATAGTAGCAGAGAATAATGATGAACGCGGATATTTAAAGCTTAATGATGGTTTATCAAATTCATTAAGCAAGTTTGATATCTCAGGTTCAGGATTAAAAGAAGGATTAAACGGGTTTATATATGGAGAAAGAGATGTATGGCGACCGGGAGACACCTTGTTTATTTCTTTTATGCTGGAAGATAAGTTAAACAAGCTACCAGAGGATGTACCTGTTGTATGTGAATTTTATACACCACACGAACAACTATACCAGCGCTTAGTTAATAACAAAGCCGTCAATAATATTTATACCTATAAGCTTAAAACAAATCCGGAAGACCAGACAGGTATGTGGCGAATAAAAATAAACATTGGCCATGCCGAATTCACTAAGTATGTCCGGATAGAAACTATAAAACCTAACAGACTGGATATCCAATTAAATTTTAGTGAAGAAAAAATCAAACAATGGGATTTACAACCCGGCAAACTACATGTTCAGTGGCTTCATGGCGGAAAAGCCAGCCGTTTAAAAGCGGTCTCAGAGGTTACCTTAAATCCATTAAAAGCTGATTTTAAAAACTATAAACAATTCACATTCCAGGATCCCTCCAGGTCATTCAGCGCAGAAAAGTATACAGTATATGAAGGAATTACAGATAAAAACGGAAAAGCTGTTATAATACCTGATTTCCATCTTCAGAGTTCATCTCCCGGGATTCTGAATGCCCGTTTTGAGACCCGCGTATTTGAAAAAAGTGGAAATCCGAATGTCAGTATTGACAATTTCACCTATTATCCTTATCGATCCTATGCAGGTATAAATATCCCCGGAGGGCAAAATTGGTTTGAGCCATTAGAAACCGGCAAAAACAATACCATTGAATTATGTAATGTTGATGCTGATGGTAAAGATATTTTATCCAATGAATTAAAAATAACAGTTTACAAGTTAAGTCACAGTTGGTGGTATGATTATTCAGGTAATCGTTTGAAAAGGCTTTTAAACGACAGAAGTTCTGAACCCTACACTTCAGGAACAGTAAAAGTAAGGAATGGAAAAGCGACATTCAATTTTCGGGTTAACAAACCGGATTACGGCCGCTACTTCATCAGGGTCACTGATTTAACAAGTGCTCATTCATCCGGTAGGCTGGTATATTTTTCCGGAAGTAATTGGTGGCAAAAAGATAAAAATAAAGATTTTGCTTCGCTGCTTATTTTCAACAGCGATAAAGAACAATACCAAAGTGGCCAGCAGGTTGAGCTTCGTATCCCTTCTTCTGAATCCTCAAAAATATTGATAAGTCTGGAAAACGGAATGGAAGTTCTTAAAACAGAATGGATTGAAGGGTCTGAAGACAAGACAATATACAGGTTTGAAGCGACCAAAGACATGGCTCCTACGGTTTATGCACATGTTACTTTGTTACAACCACATGCTCAAACCGAAAACGATCTTCCAATTCGTCTTTATGGTGTTATCCCGATTCAGGTAGAGGAAAAAGCAACACATCTTTATCCACAAATCAAATGCTCAGAATCATTTAAACCGGAAAGTAAAGCACGCATCACCATATCTGAAAAAAATGGCAAGCCCATGGCATACACGCTGGCTATCGTGGATGAAGGACTACTGAACCTGACAAATTTCAAAACGCCAGACCCATGGAAATACTTTTATCAACGAAAAGCATTAGGAGTAAAAACCTGGGACATATACGATTATGTAATTGGTGCTTTCGATGGTGATTTGAACAGGATATTGTCTGTTGGTGGTGATAGTTATGCCCAGATAGATACAGAGGAAAAAGAGACAAACCGCTTCAAACCGGTTGTACGCTTTCTTGGCCCTTTTAAATCAGGAGCAAATGAACATACCACTCATACTATCGATATTCCGCAATACATCGGTAAAGTAAGAATCATGGCTGTAGCAAAACATAATGAAGCATATGGACACGCCAAAAAAAATGTAGAAGTAAAAAGTCCTGTAATGGCATATGCCACATTACCCCGGGTTTTATCACCCGGAGAAGATGTGATCTTACCTGTCAACATTTTTGCTATGGAAGATCAAATAAATAATATCTCAGTAAATGTAAAAGCCAGTGATATCTTTAAGATTGAAGACTCCCGGGTTAAAACTGTTAATTTTGAACAACGTGGGGATAAACTCATTAATTTCAAGTTAAAAGTAAAAGATGCAATCGGAAACGGTACGGTTGAAGTAAACGCTCGCTCCGGGAATCACAGTGCCACATACACAATAAATATCCAGGTGAAAAATCCAAATCCTTTAATTTCAAACACTACAGCAAAAGTTATTGAAGGCAATAAAAAGGAAGACCTGGATTACAAGCCATTGGGAATGAAAGGCACAAACAAGGCTATTCTAGAAATTTCAGGGATTCCGCCTTTGGACCTTTCCAGGCGTATGGAATATTTAATTCGTTATCCATACGGTTGCATTGAACAGACAACCTCTTCAGCATTTCCCCAGTTGTTTCTTGATCAATTTATGGAGCTAACGAATCGTGAACAACAAGATATCAGCCGGAATATCAAAGCAACTGTTCATTCAATAAAGCGAATGCAATTAAGCAACGGAGCATTCAGTTACTGGCCGGGTTCTTCTTCAGCGAGTTTGTGGGGGACAAGCTATGCTGGCCATTTTCTACTGGAAGCCAGAGAAAAAGGATATAACATTCCCGGTGATGTTATTCAAAAATGGTATAACTATCAATTATCCAAAGCCAATCGATGGACGATGCTCCATGCTGAAAGTCCCCGAAGCGATTTAATCCAGGCCTATCGTCTATATACCCTGGCCATTTATGGGGAACCTGCTATCGGAGCAATGAACCGGTTGAAAGCTTCTGGGAATCTGAAAGCAGCAGCCTCCTGGATGCTTGCCGCAACTTATGCAAAAGCTGGCATGAAAAATACAGCAAAACAGGTTTTGGTAAATGCACCGGAAAAAATAAAACCTTATCACGAATACAGCTATACTTTTGGGAGTCATATACGAGATTATTCAATAATTATAGAAGCTTTAATATTGACCGGACAATCGGGAAAAGCATTTACTTACATCAGGGAGATATCCAAAAAACTCAGCAGTGATCAATGGTTAAGTACTCAAACAATTGCTTTTTCACTCGTCGCTATTTCGTCCTATATAGAGCATAACAAGATTGGTAAACAACTGAACTATGAAGTCACTATTAATGGAAAAACATCCAGGTTCAAACAAAAAAAACCGTTCAGTCAACAAGAACTTAAAGCCGGTAAAGAGCAACGCGTCAGCATACATAACCTTTCAGGAGGAAATCTATATGTCAGGCTAATAAGGATGGGGCAACCCCTTGAAAATCCAATACAGTCTGATAATAAGAATTTGTTCATGGACATACAATACCAGGACATGGAAGGAAAACCCATTGACCCGGTTAGCCTTGAGCAGGGAACAGATTTTGTTGCAGAGGTAAAGATAAAACACCCGGGAAATATTGATAACTATAAAGAACTTGCGCTTGAGCAGGTTTTTCCTTCAGGTTGGGAAATTACAGGTATGCGGCTTAATAATGGCTCTATACCCCGGTCTAATACGGGGACATACAAATACCGGGATATCAGAGACGACAGAGTGTTTACTTTTTTTGATCTTACAAGGTATGAAACCAAAACATTTCGCATCATGTTAAATGCCAGTTATCTGGGGAGATTTTATCATCCGGTAAATCAATGCAAGACAATGTATTCCGATGATATTTATTCATACAAATCAGGGTACTGGGTAAAAGTTGTTCATCCGCAATAAACCAGAAATTATGCGGGATTATATTCAATCTGTTCCTATTAAGATAATATGCCTGATATTGTTAGTTGGGTCATTGATACTGTATTGGAGATCATTGTCATTCCCTTTGTTTCCATCACCAACATCCACAGTTTTAGAAAGCAGGGAAGGGAAGCTTTTAAATGCTGTTATTGCTGATGATATGCAATGGCGCTTTCCAGCAAAAGAGAAAACAGCCGAAAAGTTTTCTATATGCATTAAGCAATTTGAAGACCGGTATTTTGATTATCATATCGGATTTAATCCGATATCTTTTATTCGCGCAACAATTCAAAATTTCCGGGCCGGAGATGTAGTAAGCGGAGGCAGCACAATAAGCATGCAGGTAATCCGGTTATCCCGGCAAGGTAAGCCGCGGACAATCCGGGAAAAGATTATAGAAACGTTACTTGCCATAAGGCTGGAAATAGAATACAGCAAAGAGGAAATATTAGCATTGTATGCTTCAAATGCCCCGTTTGGAGGCAATATTGTAGGTCTTCATGCTGCATCATGGAGATATTTTTCTCGCCCTCCTGAACATTTAAGCTGGAGTGAAAGTGCTACTTTGGCTGTTTTACCAAATGCTCCTTCTCTGATATATCCAGGTAAGAATAAAGAACAGTTGAGACAAAAACGAAACCGATTATTAAAACGGTTAACTGAACATAATTATATCGACACCACAACATACAAGCTTGCAATACATGAACCGTTGCCCGGAAAACCGCATGATCTCCCACAGGAAGCAATGCATTTACTAACCCGTGTTATTCATGATGGACAAAAAGGGCAACGTATTCAAACAACGCTGGATTACGACTTGCAACGACAAGTAAACACAATTGCCAGATTTCATCATAACAAATTAACCAATAACGACATAAGAAACTTATCTGTGTTAATACTAAACAACCAAACAAATGAGGTTGAAGCCTATTTTGGAAATATAAAAGACCAAAAGGAAGAATATGGCGGAATGAATGATATAATTACATCACCAAGGAGTACCGGAAGCATCTTAAAACCATTTCTTTATGCAAGCATGCTTGATGAGGGATTAATATTGCCTAATTCGCTTGTTCGTGATGTACCTGCAGTTTATGGAAATTATCGTCCAGTAAACTATAATCATCAGTTTACCGGAGCCATTCCTGCATCCCGGGCATTAAGCAGATCACTGAATGTTCCTGCTGTTCATATGCTCAACGAGTATGGTGTCACACGCTTTTATAACAAATTAAAGTCTTTGGGAATTCATACCTTACATTATCCACCAAAACACTATGGATTATCGCTCATATTAGGAGGTGCTGAAGCTACCTTATGGGATTTAACCAATGCATATTCCGTAATGGCCAGGACGTTATTATTTAATAACCATGATCATAAAAACGAGAATTTCAGGTTTTATCAGGCCGTATACCAAAAAAACAGAAAACAAAGCAGAAAAAATAGCTATAGTTCTCCCTTTTCTACTTCATCAGTTTGGTACACGATCGAGGCGATCCAAAAAACCAACAGGCCTTCCGGGCATTCGGGCTGGCAAAATTTTTACTCCTCACCAATGGTAGCCTGGAAAACAGGAACAAGTCATGGTAATCGTGATGCATGGGCTATTGGTATAACACCGGAATACACTATTGGTGTTTGGGCAGGCAATGCTGACGGAGAGGGACGTCCAGAACTTACAGGAATAAAAGCTGCAGCCCCCCTCCTGTTCCATGTTTTGGATATACTGAAACCTGATAAGTGGTTCCAAAAACCTGTTGAAGACATGCAGCCTCTGAAAGTTTGTCGTCAAAGTGGTTATAAAGCCTCTGAATACTGCCCCGAAACAAAAGCAATACAGGCTCCTCATCTTGCAGAACGCTCCTCTTTATGCCCGTATCATAGAATAGTTCATCTTGACCAATCGGGAAATTATCAGGTTACAACACAGTGTGAAAAACCACAGAACATAATCTCAAAACCATGGTTTGTTCTGCCTCCCTTAATGGAAAAGTATTATAAAACACATAATCCGTTTTACAAGGTTTTGCCACCATATAAAAATAATTGTGGACCTGATAGTGAAAATATTCTCGATTTGATTTATCCTCAAAACAATTCACAACTAAAATTACCAAAAGACTTTAATGCGAAAGAAAACGAAGTGATTTTTAAAGCCATACACCGAAATAAAGCTATCGTATTGTTTTGGTTTATCGATAATAATTTTATTACTTCAACTACAGATTTTCATGAAATATCAGTAAAACCTGAAACAGGAAATCATATATTAACTGTGACAGACAATAATGGTAATTCAATTAATCGAAAGTTCAGCATCACTCGTGATTAAAAAAGTTTTTTAAATCTCTTCTTTATTATTTGCATCGTTTAATAATGATTTTCTATATTTGCAGCAAGAATTGGATAACGCTGTTTACTTCCGTCAATTATTCTCACTACTTGCACAGGTGTTATCCGGCTCTTCTTTATATAGGGCCTGCTGAAAAGCATGAAATAACCTCATAATAAATGCTAGGCGCAGTTTAAATATTTATAAAATGTAATGTTTTGGCCTGCATTTTGCAAAAAAACCTGCATTTCTTAAGAACAATATTTCAAACGATTACATTTGATAAATTCGGTGCTATTTATCCCATCACTTCGGTATGGAACTCACTCCGGTTCCACCTGTGTTCGTTACGTTAACCTGTAGCACAACATCAAAGACTTTTTCATCAATCATAAAACATCCAGGAGATTCCAAATTGAAAGCATTCATCCCTCATAGGATGGGAAGGCATAAGGAAATAGCGGTTATTTTCAAGAAGAGCATTTAAATGAGTATATCTAACAAATAACCGGGTGCGCTTCACATAAAAATTCGCAAAAAGATCCAGGTAGGGATATTTTCCTATCTTTTGATCATTCTGAAGGATAAAAGCTTGAGTAGCTGGGATATACTTATGGCCTTTAAAGGAGGAATGATATGTTAGCTGTACACCGGCCTGTGTACGCAATACATTCTGTATAAGATTAAAGGAATAATATAATTCATGTTTAGCCATATATTGAGGGAGGCGCATGTAATCCTTTCCCAACACTTTCTGATAAATTAAACTATTTTTAAAATGTAATTTATTCCATACTATTTCAGGTTTGAATTTTAGCTGAAACAATTCAAAAGAATGATCATACTGCTCAGGATTTCCCTGGGAATTAAAGTAAATGTAATCGGCAATTTCATAAATAGATGCTGATATATTAAAATATTTATGATCGGCATGAGCAGACAGAAAGCCAATATCTGTATTATTAAAATCGTTCTCCCAGTTGTAATAAGTCGCTTGGTACCGGTTAAAGAAATATGCAGGCATAGCGTTAACATATCCACCAGACAAAAGCAAGTCAAACTGCCTGAACGATTTTTTGACATCACCCAATAATTTCCACTCCTGATGATTTTTTAGAAATCCCAGGTTTCCAAATATTTTGAAATACCAGTCTTTTCTTTCAAACATTGTTACAGCCGACGTTTCGAACTTATTCATAACGGAATCGTTTTGCATTTGCCAGGTTGCATAATATTTATGACTGATACTTAAATCCAGAGATATGGATTTATATTTAAACCGTGTTCCTAATTTATTTATAAATTGCCGTGTAGCCATTGAATCTTCTACCGGGCCAATTCCGGAAGAATCAGGGTAAAATCCAAAAACATTACCACCATCCGTATACTTATAACTATCTTTTTGATAGAAGAGATCATGGTAAAAGCCGGTTTCCAATGAATCTTTCCTTTTTAAAGAATCAGCCGAAGGATAAAAACTTTGCCTAAAATGAAATCCGCCTCCCCGGATCAGTAATTTTGAATTAGGAAGATTCACAGGTATAAGTTCGCGTTCTTCAAAGTCCAAAGAATCCGTAAAATATCCATTATGCTGTATTCCTCCGTTATCATTAGCTTCTATTTTATTATGGAAATATGTAGCTAAAGCATGATATTTTTGATTTTTTGAATTATAACGTAAATTAAAAACCGGGCTTTCGTGATTTGAAAGGTGGTGTTGATATGTACCGGGAGAATTTATTATTTTATGTTCAACACTGAAGTAGAACCGGGGTGTAACAGGCTGTGCATGGAGGACTTTAAAGTATTGCTCGCTATTCTGTCCCATAACATAGTAAAGATCGGTAACCGGTTTCAAAGAAGTATAGTAACGTATATTATCTTTTCGCCATAGATAAGGATAATAAGGATCGGAAAAAATCAAATCCCTGTCCATGTCATTCACAAAATCATGTACACTAAAATCCAATGATCTTAAAGCATGTCCGAGGTTAGACTCCCGTTGATAAAACTGGCCATACTTCAACTCTGGCCTGTATTTGTGAAAACCATCCAGTTCTTTGGAATATTCTGCCGAATCCAGAAACAGCTCATCCTCACCTGCAGCATTATTGTAATATATCCGGGTAGAATCTATTTTTTGCTGAGCATTGATCATCAATGATAGCATTAAAAAGCCAAATAATATATTTATCTTTCTTGGGCTTCTCATAATTTTGAATATCCAAAAATACGATAAAAACAGGGATATAACGTAATCTTAACGGAAAAGGTATGCATACGATAAAGTCACAGGCGAAATAAAACATTAACGTCTGTCTATCAATGCTTTGTCGGTATAGCAATAAAAGCTCATTTTGATATTTACAACATATACTTTAATCAAAGCGGTATATTACCATGTTTTTTATGTGGTGTTTGTTCGCTTTTATTATCTGTCATCTCCAAAGCCTGTATCAATTTAAGCCTGGTTTGGCTGGGATATATTATTTCGTCAATATAACCAAGTTCTGCAGCCTTATAGGGTGAAGCGAATTCCTTTCTATATTCATTTAGTTTTTCCATTTTTTCCTTATCACTAAGGTTATATTTTCTATAAAGAATATTCACAGCACCTTCAGGCCCCATAACAGCAATTTCAGCAGTGGGGTATGCCAGGTTCACATCACCGCCCATATGTTTGGACGACATCACATCATATGCTCCTCCGTATGCTTTACGCGTTATCACGGTGATTTTGGGCACAGTAGCTTCGGCATAAGCAAAGAGCAATTTGGCACCATGTTTAATAATACCACCAAACTCCTGATCAAGTCCTGGCATAAAACCGGGTACGTCTTCAAAAGTTATAATCGGAATATTGAAAGCATCGCAAAACCTTACAAACCGAGCTGCTTTCATGCTGGAATTAATATCAAGCACTCCTGCAAGATGAGCCGGTTGATTTGCCACAATACCTACAGATTTTCCACCGATCCGTGCATAACCGATCACAATATTCTGAGCATGGGCAGGCATTATTTCAAAAAAGTTCTGATCATCAACCACTTTTATGATTAGTTCCTTAATATCATAGGGTTTGTTCGGGTCATCAGGGATTAGCGAGTTCAGTGATATATCTTCACGCTGAAAATCATCCATACAAGGTTTTAAGGGAGGGTCTTCCATATTATTAGACGGTAAAAAGCTCATCAATTCACGCAATAACATCATGGCATTTTCATCATCATCGGCCATCAGGTGAGCCACGCCGCTTTTTTGGTTATGAGTCAAAGCTCCTCCTAACTCTTCTTTGGACACTTCTTCATGAGTAACCGTTTTCAACACATCAGGTCCGGTAACAAACATATAGCTGTTCTTTTTTGTCATCAGTATAAAGTCTGTCAAAGCCGGAGAATATACAGCACCACCAGCGCAGGGGCCCAAAATAGCCGATATTTGTGGAATAACTCCTGAAGCTTTAGTATTCAGGTAAAAAATATCGGCATAACCACCCAGGCTTTCCACGCCTTCCTGAATTCTGGCACCACCACTATCATTTAATCCTATAATGGGAGCACCTGTTTTCAAAGCAAGTTTCATTACTTTTACAATTTTATCTGCATTTGCACGACTCAATGTGCCGCCAAAAACAGTAAAATCTTGCGCATAAACATAAACCAGCCGACCATCAATCTTTCCATAGCCGCTCACTACACCATCTCCATAAATTTTATTTTCTCCCATTCCAAAATTTATACTCCGGTGACGAACGAATTTATCCATCTCAACAAATGTATGCGCATCCAGTAACAACTCAATGCGCTCACGAGCAATCAATCGTCCGGCTTCATGCTGTTTTCTGATTCGCTCTTCGCCACCACTTTGTTCTGCCTGCTGATTTTTTTTCTCCAGTTGGTTAAATTTTTCCTTTAATGACATTGCTTTTCATTTTTTAGTACTACATTATTCAATTTCCAGCAGTATTTGATTGGCCAGGATTATGTCGCCTTCTTTAACAAGAATATTTTTTATAACCCGGTCCTTTTTAACTTTATATTCGCTCTCCATTTTCATCGCTGAAACTACAATCACAGTTGTTCCTGCTGATACTTTATCACCGGTTTTCACAGGGATACTTACTACCTTGCCCGGCATAGGTGTGGAAATGCTGTCACTATCATCATCATCATCACTTTTACGACTCATCAGATATTTCCTCTCAGCATCAATAATATCAACATCATAGCTATTGTATAATGTATTTACTATATAAGATTTTGGATTTTCTTTTGGAATCAGCTCTACATTATAGGATTTTCCCTGATATAAAATCGAGTAAACATTATCTTCAACCATCACAATATCTATTTCATAATGTTTTCCATCGATATCTATCAGCATTTTAGAATCTTCCTGATTGAGGTTATCAACATAAGCTTTACGATCGTTAATTTGAATTTCAAGTGCCATCGTTTTATTATTAAGTTCATGAATGAAAAATAGTATTCAAGGAAATACTAATGTTTGGTTCTGCCTGCCATTTTCCATTTGCTGTTTTTATCAGAGGCTCCGTTTTGTCTTAGCGCCATTCTTTTTTGTTTTGTAAGATAATCTTTAAAAGCAGCAATAATGGCCATTTCTTCACAATTTCCCTCACAATCTTCAGGTTCCAGTAAATCCTTTTCATTATTTTCAATGAAGTGGGTATTATATATCCCTTTTTCAAATTCCGGGTGTTTCATTACTTTTTCCAGAAACTGAATTGATGTTTTCACCCCAGTGATTTTGTATTCATACAATGCTCTTCGCATACGATTGATAGCTTCCGTCCTGGACTCACCCCAAACGATAAGTTTGGATATCATCGGGTCATAATAAATCGGGATTACATAGCCTTTATATACGTATCCATCATGTCTTACTCCCAATCCCAGAGGCTCACTAATATGCTTAATCTTTCCGGGGCTGGGCATAAATTTATTATCCGGGTCTTCAGCATAAATGCGACATTCAATGGCATGACCTTTTTGAGATAATTCTTCCTGTACAAATGACAAACGGTTTCCATTGGCAACATTGATTTGTTCTTTAACCAGGTCAACACCAACGACCCGTTCTGTAATCGGATGTTCAACCTGCAGGCGGGTATTCATTTCCAGGAAATAAAAATTCAAATCATCATCCGTAATAAACTCTACCGTTCCTGCTCCATGGTAATTAACGGCTTTAGCAGCATTGACAGCATGTTGGCCCATAATTTCACGCACTTGGGGTGTCATAACGGGTGATGGAGTTTCTTCCACCACTTTTTGATGACGCCTCTGCACTGAACACTCGCGTTCAAACAAATGAACTGTATTTCCATATTTATCAGCCATTATCTGAAATTCAATATGATGCGGAGATTCAATATATTTCTCAATATAAACACTATCATCACCAAACGCATCCTTTGCTTCCGATTTAGCTGCCCGCACTGCAGCGAGTATCTCTTTCTCTTCAGTGACTTTTCGCATACCTTTTCCGCCTCCACCTGCGGAAGCTTTTATCATCACCGGCAATCCGATGTCTCTTATCTTATTCAAGACCAGGGATTCATCAATGATAGGTTCCGTTGTCCCCGGAACTACTGGCACTCCTGCTTGCTGCATTGTTTTTCGGGCTGATATTTTATCACCCATTACTGATATTGCTTTTGAATCCGGTCCTATAAATTCAATCCCTGCTTCTTTGCACCGCTCAGCAAATTCGGGATTTTCAGATAAAAATCCATAACCCGGATGAATAGCATCAACTTTGGTTTTTTTAGCCAGTTGTATAATCTTATTGATAGCCAAATAACTTTCACTGGAAGGCGGTGATCCTATACGATAAGCTTCATCTGCATATCTGACATGTTGAGCAGAACGGTCGGCATCAGAGTAAATACTAACTGTCTTGATATCCATCTCCCGGCAGGAGCGCATAATTCGTACAGCTATCTCGCCTCTGTTGGCAACGAGTAGTTTTTGGATCATAAAATGAACTTCGGTTAATTACTTTGATTGACACCGTAAATGTAAAACATTCTATGATATATGCAAAATTCTTTATTCGTTAATTATTTCACAGACAGGCCAAAAGCATGAATATCACTTTTAAATATGCTTTCTTTCATAGTATGCTCCTATTATTTTTTTGAAAACTAATGGTACAGAGAACAATGCTTTTTTAAAAAAATAGTTTATTAAAGATTGGATTTCATTATTTCCTTTCACACCTGGATTGCAGCAAATGAGGATAATATAATGCATAGGTTATGTGCCTGTTTTTTTGTCTTGAGCTATGAAGCCGGGGTAGAAAATTACAATTGCCCTAAAATCAGAAACCATAATGATTATCGCAATTATCGGATATATCCAGTATTGATATTATCAGAGATTTCTACCGCAAAGGGCCGCTAAGGAGCAAAGAACCGCAAAGGAATTCCTGAAGTGTCTTTTATGTAATGAATAGTAAATTCCCGGATATTCCAAAACTCTGTAAAGTGGCATTATGGCAGACTATATTAAATCACAAAAAAAAAGCCCGGCTAAAAAACCGGGCTGTAATGATTATGGCGGCGACCTATTCTCCACCCCGCCTTTGGCGGGACCATCAGCGCTAATGATCTTATCCGCCTCAGGCGGATCGGAATGGGAAGAGGTTTTACAAATGAAGCAATAAGACTCACTCATTTCAATTCGTCTCATGCGTATTTTCAGAACAAAAAAAAAGCCCGGCCAAATGACCGGGCTGTAATGATTATGGCGGCGACCTACTCTCCACCCCGCCTTTGGCGGGACCATCAGCGCTAATGATCTTATC
>JAIPAE010000096.1 GCA_021740245.1 Bacteroidales bacterium
TACTCTCGTACTCTCAGTTCTCTCATCAACGCATGCCGTAAAACCAGAAATCTTTGATTTAATCGTTTTACGAGCATCCACGACCGAAGGTCGGGATCATCGCTTAAGTCGCTTAAGTCGCTTCGTTCGCTTAAGTCGCTCAAGTCGCTTCATTGCCAAAATGAAAAAAAAACCGGCACTAACTAAACAGTACCGGCTCATTTAAGTGTTCTGGCTTTGATTTCATCAGATTTTGTCGGTTTCTACAACTTTTACTAACAAATCAGCGTAGGGAATAACCAAATAATCTTTATCATCCATTTTCAATTCAGATCCGCTGAATTTTTTATAAAATACGGTATCCCCCACTTTAATTTCAGCATTTTCTATATTTCCGATGGCAACAACTTTAGCATGTTGTGGTTTTTCTTTAGCTGAATCGGGAATTATGATTCCTCCGGAAGTTTTTTCTTTCTCTCCGCTGGTGATGTCCAGCAATACATTTTCATTAAGTGGTTGTAATTCTTTCATCGTTATTGTATTTTTTGTTTATTAACAATTTATTTATCTTTCGATACCTAATAACCGGTTTACTTTAGGTTTATCAAACCCAAGTACCCATTGGCCATTAATTTCTGCCTGTGGAACCCCTTGTTGCCCGGTTTTGCGGACGAGTTCCTGAGCTTTTTGCTGGTCGGCCGCAACATTAATATCGCGAAAGGTAATACCATGATGTTGCAGATGCGATTTTAATGTATTGCAATGCGGGCAAGCAGGAGTAGAATATACTGTAACCCGGTTTTGTTTCTTTCCCTCTCTGCTGTCGCTGGCTGTAAAAAGTGACTTCCTGATCAGTGACCCATAATATTCCGGATCATGACAACCTTTGACTTCACTTTTAAACTCGCCGTTTTCAAAACGCATCAGCGTGGGTGCGGACCTGATACCGTATTGTGTGTGAATGTCGCGTACTTCCGCAACATTGGCAGCATATATACCGGCTTCTGTCTCTTTTGGAAGTTCAGTATTTTTCATACTTTTCAATGCACATTCACTGTTTTGTGTTCCTTTTTTGTAAAGCAATACAAAAGCACGTTCATAGTCTTTGATAAGTTGCAGCAATTGATCGTGTGACTGCACTTCGGTAATATTCATAGCTGTTTTTTAAAATGCCTCAAGGCAACTTACGTGCCATAAAATAAACTATGAAATTTTGTCAGTACTTATGTCATCATAGTGTCAATTCAACCCAGATAATGCTATAGTTCTTCTTCACGAATAACTTTCCCTTTCACATATATCTGTTTTAATTCCGGATTACCTTTCTTATCGTAATAGACCCATTGGTTATCATGCCGGTATGCATTGATATAGCGATTATGTATAACCTCACCCTTTGCTTTTACCGTGCCATCCTTATAAAAAAGTTTTTTAGAGTAGATGCCTTTACGCTTGTCTTTGATTTGCATATGACTGCTTTTTGAGCCATTTTCGTAATAATATGTTCTTATTTCAACAAACTCCAGGCTTTTATCATAAAGTTCATAAAACTCAAGTTTTCCGTCATTTGTATATTCTTTCCATTCCAGTGGTTCACCTTTCCAGTATGTTATCACAGAACGTGGTTCACCATTTCTGTATAAGATTTTCAATTCCGCTTTGTTAGCATTCTTTTTTTTAAATACCCGTTCTTTTTGCCCGTTGTCAAAAAAGTTGGAATAAGTTGTTGTTAGTTTTCCCTTATAATAATATCCTTTATGTTTTATTTTGCCGTTTTGGTGGTAATCCTGTATTTTACCCGTACAGGGTTGTCCTTTACACATACGTAAAGAATCACCGCCAAGAAACTCGTTAAACGCTTGATATTCTCTGATGGGTTTGCCTGCATTATCCTGATTTGATTGCTGTGCATAGGTCAATCCTGTAATCAGGATACTGATGATAATAGCTGATAGTTGTTTCACAAATCTTAAAAGTTATATTACACAATAATTTTTACTTATCCGATAATTTCTTTTTCCCTTAGTAATTCTTCCATTTCATTCTGAATTTCCATGGCTTTATTGCGGGCATTTTGAGCAAAATCATTTTCACCGGATGCAAAGATAATTCCTCTGGAGCTGTTAATCAGCAAGCCACATTCATGCGTAAGGCCGTATGTTGCAACTTCCCTGAGGCTTCCGCCCTGAGCTCCGACACCAGGTACAAGCAGGAAATGATAAGGTACAATATTCCTCACTTTCTGTAGCATATCAGCTTTAGTAGCTCCGACCACAAACATCATATTTTCTTCCGAGCCCCAGTCATAAGACCGTATCAACACCTGTTCCCAAAGCTTACGTCGTATTTGCGTTTTAATACCCAATTTTTCAAGGTTTTCGCCTACCTGACTACGGGGGTTTTGAAAATCAGAAGCCCCCGGATTGGATGTTAATGCTAAAATGATAGCAAATTTATTCTCATATTGCAGAAAGGGCTCTACTGAATCTTTACCCATATATGGCGCTACAGTTACAGAATCAAAATCCAGTTTCTCCGGTGATAAAAAGGTTTCGGCATAATATTTCGAAGAGTTTCCAATGTCTCCGCGTTTAGCGTCTGCAATGGTAAATACCGGTTCATCCAGTGATTTAAGATAGTTAATTGTGCTCTCCAGCGATTTCCAGCCTTCTGCACCACGGTTTTCGTAAAATGCAATATTGGGCTTATAAGCTACGGCAATATCCTTTGTAGCATCAATGATCTGCTTATTAAACTCAAAAACCGGATCGTGTTCTTTCAGCAAATGCCCGGGGATTTTTTTTATATCGCTGTCAAGACCGATACAGAGGAACGATCGCTTGCTTTTAATGTTATCTACCAATTGTGATTTTTTCATAGTTGCTGTTTTGTTTGCTGCTTAATAAAAGAAATCGCGTAATCCGGGAAAATAGCTTTAACCAATGGTTTCTTTCAGTTTTTCTGCATTTTCTGCAGTCTGGAGTTTATCAATGATCTCTTCCAGGTCGCCGTCAATAATATTTTGCAGATTGTATAAGGTCAAATTTATCCGGTGATCGGTCACTCTTCCCTGTGAATAATTGTAGGTTCTGATCTTTGCAGAGCGATCGCCGGTTGATACCATAGTTTTACGTTTGGAAGCGATCTCAGCCATATACTTCTGATATTCCATTTCATATATTCTGGCGCGGAGTACTTTCATGGCTTTATTGAGATTTTTGATCTGTGATTTTTCATCCTGACAGGAAACAACAATACCCGTGGGTTCATGAGTAAGTCGTATTGCTGAATAGGTTGTATTCACAGATTGCCCACCGGGTCCGGAAGCACAAAACGTATCCTTACGAATATCAGAATCCTTGATATCCACATCAAACTCGTCGGCTTCGGGTAATACGGCCACTGAGGCTGCAGAAGTATGCACACGGCCCTGTGTTTCGGTTTGTGGTACACGCTGAACACGGTGAACACCTGATTCATATTTCAGCGTACCATATACCTCTTCGCCTTCCACATTGAAAATAACTTCTTTAAAACCGCCCTGTGTTGCTTCTGTGCTGCTGATTACATCTTTTTTCCAGCCTTTATTTTCAATATATTTGGAATACATGCGGTAAAGGTCTCCGGCAAAAATACCGGCTTCGTCACCTCCGGTTCCGGCACGGATTTCCATGACTGCATTTTTGCTGTCCTGAGGGTCTTTGGGTATCAGTAGATACTTTATTTTCTCATCAAGTTCTTCTTTTTTTGCGTTAAATTCCTGCAATTCATCTTTAGCCATTTTAACAAATTCATCGTCTGATTCCTTTTTAATGATCTCTTTAGCCGATTCAATATTGCTTAATAATTCTTTGTATTGATGATAAGCTTCTACTAATGGTTTCAGTTCTTTGTAATCTTTGTTAAGCTTGATAAAGCGTTTTTGATCCGTGATAATGTCCGGATCACTCATCTTCTGTTCAATTTCCTCGTATTGTTGCTTGAATTCTTCCAGTTTTTCCAGCATAATATTTTGATTTTCTGATGATAATTCAGCCTGTATAGCTGAATGTCCCATGTTCTGTTTTTATGGTAACCTGTTTTTGGTCAGATTCTTTGCAATAACCAATAATTTTGGCATCCATGTTAAAGCTTCTGGCAATATCGATTATTTTCTGAGCCCGGGCTTTATTGACGTACAATTCCATTCGGTGCCCCATATTAAATACCTGGTACATTTCTTTCCATGCTGTATTTGATTGTTTTCTGATCATTTCGAACAAGGGAGGCACTTCAAACATATTATCTTTAACCACATTCATTTTATCGATAAAGTGCCATACTTTGGTTTGCGCTCCACCACTACAATGGATCATACCATGAATATTGTGTCGATGTTGTTCCAGTATTGCACGGATGACCGGTGCATAAGTTCTGGTTGGCGAAAGCACAAGCTTTCCGGCATTCACGCCTACAACTTCCGTAGGATCAGTAAGTTTCAATCCTCCTGAATATCTCAGTTCTTCAGGCACATTCGGGTCATACGTTTCCGGGTATTGATCCGCAATGCTTTTATCGAACACATCATGTCTTGCCGATGTAAGGCCATTGGAGCCCATACCACCGTTGTATTCGTTTTCATAGGTAGTTTGTCCATATGAGGCTAAGCCCACAATCACGTCTCCCGCCTTGATATGGTTCTCAATAATATCATCTCTTCTGGCCCTGGCGGATACGGTAGAATCAACAATGACTGTTCTTACCAGGTCTCCCACATCGGCTGTTTCACCTCCTGTCAGGTAAATCCCGATTCCGTGAGCTCTCAATTCTTCCAATATCTCTTCCGTTCCATTGATCAATGCTGATATCACTTCTGCCGGTATCAAATTTTTGTTTCTTCCGATTGTTGAGGAAAGCAGGATATTATCGGTGATCCCCACGCAGAGCAGATCATCCAGGTTCATGACTATCGCATCCTGTGCAATTCCCTTCCAGACACTCAGGTCACCGGTTTCCTTCCAGTATGCATACGCAAGCGATGACTTTGTTCCAGCGCCATCAGCATGCATTACATTGCAATATGATCCGTCTCCTCCGAGTATATCGGGGATCACTTTACAAAAGGCATTGGGATAGATTCCTTTATCAACGTTTTTTATTGCTGCGTGTACATCTTCCTTGGAAGCAGAAACACCGCGCTTTCCGTATTTGGATTGATTTGTCATATCATTAAAACATCAAACAAAAATCCCGAAACTTCGCTTTGGAAGTTCCGGGATATATTTATGTTCATACAGTTATTTTTCTTGTTGTCCCGGTTGTTCAAAAGGCGTAGCCGGGTCAAAGATCAGCTCATCATTTTCCTGATCGATAGTAAAATCACCAAACAGTTTCAATCCGGAATCACCAATAATCAGTTCCTGTTCCTGATTATATGAGACAATCATCTTCACATTCTCCAGTTCTTTATTGGCAATTCTAACCTGGTCTATTGATACTTCGGCATTTTCAACTATCGTACCGTCTTCTTTGATTGCAGCTTCACCTTGTATAAAGTTATCCACGGTAATTCGTGCATTCTTCAGGAATTTCATGGCAACATCAAAAGACAGGTAGATCGCATCCGAATTTTTGGAATAAACGGCATCAAGTTGTACACCATTAGCAACAACAAGGATAATATAATTTTCATTTTTAATAGCCAGTTTCACTTTATTTTCTTCAGGATTCAGTTCAATACCACTAAACAGTGTTGAGTCGATCTCAGCCACTTTATCTTTTTTAGGAACGTAGTCGGTACGCAGTATTTTAAATGTAGTTCTCCTGTTCAGTTGATGTGCGGCTTCGCGTTGTTTCCTGGATCGCAATCCTTTGATATATTCCTCGGTCAGCGTAGTACCTTCGTTAAAGGTATAGCCATCGATCGTAATATCTTTTCTAAGCGTTCTCGGCAGTCTTTCGCCATAACCTTTAGCCACCAGGCGATCCCGGTCAATACCCTGGGTAACAAGGTAATCTACAATTGACTGGGCACGTTTCAGTGATAATGTATCATTGTATTCGGCATCTGCGCGGAAGTCGGTATGTGATCCCAGCTCAACAACCAGCGATGGTTTATCTTTCATAGTGGCGATCAGGTCATTCAGAGAATCTTTATATTGTTCCTGCAGTCTGTGGCTATCCAGTTCAAAGCGAATTTCCGGTAACGGTATAGGAGTTGGTGGTATTGGGTCCAGTTTAAAATTCAGCACCAGGTCAGTACTCGATTCCCGTCCAACGGTTGTTTCTTTACCGGAGACGGGCAAAAATCCTTCTTTATCCAGTTTAAGATCATAGGATGTATTTTTATTCACCTGCCGTTTATTAAAGTTATACATTCCTTCGTTGGTAGTTTTGGTTTCAACGGTAGTTCCGTCAGAGCCAATCATTGTGACCGTCACTT
>JAIPAE010000097.1 GCA_021740245.1 Bacteroidales bacterium
GCAAAACATTTACGACTAAGAACATGCGAAACGATGCCCCAATAACTCTGGAGACCAAAAAATAAAAAGCTCCGGTTTTATAAGACCAGAACCCCAGGCGATGTTCCAGGTAAGTGTAAATGGAGGTCAGTCGCATGCGGTAGTATAATGGCAGCAACACTTCAGCAATAACAGCATATCCCACTAAATAGCCAAAAACGATCATCATATAGGTGGACAAGGAAGCGCCCACATCACCAGGGATTGATATAAAGGTTACACCGGACAGTGAAGCTCCGATCATACCATAGGCCACAACAAACCATGGAGACTGCCTGTTCCCCACAAAGAAACTTTCATTATTGGCTTTCCGCGATGTAACCCAGCTTATGAATAGCAATATAGCCGTATAAATAAAAAAAGTAATCAAAATATCATTCGGTGACATGCGCTTGAATTCTTTTGTAATTTTGCAGCTAAATTAGTGCTTTTATTAATTCTTGCTTCGCCTATGGAACATAATATTCCTTCCCGTCTGGTGGAAAATGCCGTTCATGAATTGAGCCGGCTTCCCGGTATAGGGAAAAAAACAGCTTTAAGACTTGCATTACATTTGCTTCAGGAAGATACAGATATTTCAACTGCTTTAGGCAATGCGATTATTAAAATGCGTGAAGACATTGTGTATTGCCAAAAGTGTCATAATATTTCGGACAATCCGCTTTGCCATATCTGTTCTTCGGCTTCCCGCGATGCCGGTGTTGTATGTGTTGTCAGGGATGTTCGCGATGTCATGGCGATTGAAAATACGGCCCAGTTTAACGGTTTATATCATGTTCTGGGAGGAATTATATCTCCGATGGAAGGTGTCGGGCCACAAGACCTGACTATTGAGTCGCTAATCAAGCGGATCAGAGAAGATAATACCCGGGAATTGGTGCTTGCCCTGCCTTCAACGGTTGAAGGAGACACCACAGGATTTTATATTGTGAAACAAATCCATGATCTGGATATAAAAATCAGTTCAATCGCCAGAGGCATAGGCGTTGGAGATGAACTGGAATATGCTGATGAAGTAACCCTCGGACGGTCAATAAAGAATCGCGTACCCTGGGATAATAGTTGATAAAACCCGGTGTAACTGTTTTCCCATTTTTACTGTCCTCCCCAAAAAGCGCGGGCATCTCGATGAAGCTTTTTCGAAGCGCAGCGGAGAAAAAACGACTGAGACCGTGTCCGCCTCAGGAGGAAATCTCCCAGCGAATAAGTCACTGGTGCTTTTCACTATTCCTTTCTCCTTCCTTTTTAAAGTGGTCTAACATTGAGAAGGAATTTTTTGGAGCAGATCAGGAAAGAACCACCCCGCCAAAAAAGTTTTCGCCTAATATTGCCACTAAACAAAAATATTATTAATTTTATCCTGATGTTCAGTTCCTCAGTCACATATAATCCCGCTAAACTACGCAGCAGCGCAATGTGCACCACCGGCAAAAACTTTATCTCCCAGCGCATCGATTGGCAAACCCGCTACACCTTCTCCGCCAAAGAAAAAGATAAGAATACCGGGTATCACTACTTCGGGGCACGGTATTATGATAGTGAGGTGTCAGTTTGGTTGAGTGTGGATCCGATGAGTGATGAGTATCCTTCAATGTCTCCATATATGTATACGGCTGGAAATCCAGTAATGTTGGTGGATCTGGATGGGAAAGCAATTACTGATTTTATTAATTCTAAAACAGGAGAAACTCAGCATGTTGAAGATGGACGTGATCAAATTGTTATTGTCAATAATGAAGATTACGAAAAAATATCTTCATTTAAAGAGAAGGGAATTAATAAAATGACATTTGGTGATTATAAAAAATATAATGGTATTATTTTAGAAGGTAAAACAGTCGATTTAGAAGGTGATTTAGGGGAAATAACCCGAACTGTGTATGCAGAAATGTCTGGAGTTGGAACATCAGATGCAGACAGACAAATTGTAGCTGAATCCATAGTTAATAGAAAAGAATCTGGTCTTTATGGGAAAACATATTCTGATATTTTATCAAAAGATCAGTACAATGCTGTTGGAACAGACGCATACAATGATCCTTATGCATACTTAGAGGTATTAAAGAAAATAGTTCATATTTTTATAAGAAAAATGAAAGTAAAATAAAGGGGAATTGGCTTAATGCAATAAGCACCTCATACAAAGCGTATAACGGTATTGGTTCTGAAATTGGTAATGGTGTTGTATCGTATGTAAGCTCGCCCTTAAAAAGATACTCACTTTAATAGTGATAGGAACCTAATAAACATAACTTCTCAAATTAGTGGACTAAAAGGTATTTCTGGCGTATGGAAAAGAAGATAGGTATTATTTTGCTGTTTATTGCATTTGCAATTTCTTGTAAAAATACAGATAGTAATAATAAAGATAGTGCCCATTCTGTAAGTAATTTTGATACAATTTCTTTTGCATCAGAAAATTGTTTGCAAGAAAATTCCACTATATTTTTAGTTAAAGGGGCAACTAAAGAAGAAAATTACATTTTACTTAAGTCAACTGCTGAGGGAAGCAATGTTTGGATTGATTCTCTATTATTTAAAAAGAAGGGCCAAGAAAGATTTTTTAGTATAATCAGACAACCAACTCAAGGGTATTTTGTATTGTATTACAATAGCGACAGTCTTTATGATCAGATAGTTGCTAAAAACTATCCAAGAATTGATACAAACATTGTAAACGGAGAATATATAGAGGTTATCATTAGAGACAGTACCTACAACTCTGGCTATTTGAATTATATGTTATTTAAATACAAACTATCAAAGAGCTGCATATTACTTGATGATAAAAGTAGTTTTTTCAAGGAGCCTATTTAAGATCATGTTTCATTTAGCATCTTAACAATACTGGCGAAATCTTAATAAAAGCCCTATGATGATGGTCCGGTGCTTTTGTTTTATAATATAGATTGCAGTTTTGTTTATTTAAGGAAAGTATCCAGAAAAGCATAAATCATTTTCTTCACTTCCGGCTTATCCCTTCAACCAATGAACATCTTGTCCTGCACTAAAAAAACCTGCTCTTTTGCAGGCAAAAAGTGTTATGGATAAAAAAGAAAGGCAAGAACAGATGCAAGCGCTGGTTGAGCATTCGTAAAAGTTGTATAACCCCAACTAATCCAAACCCCACTATCAATAAACATTGGATACCCCAAGCCGCATACAGAAAAATGCGTTAAGAAATTCGTGAAAATGGAGCGTTAAAAAAGAAAATCTGTCTGAGCTGGATTTGGCGGTAGCCAAAGCCAGCGAGTTATTTTCTTTTAGCGGAATTGAGCGAATTTTAGCATTTTTATGTCGGCGGCGGCACTGGACCATACCATTAGTTATGCTGCGGGTTGGAAACCCTATTTGTGTTAAAAGAACTGAGCCTCGCCCGCGGCGCATCCCAGCAATGGAAAAAACTGTCAGCAGTATGCCGGATGCATGCCCGGCCTACCCTCTCAGGCGCCAGGGACGAAGCAAACCTTTTTAATGCTTATTTCTTTGCCGATTAGCATTTGTATTCCGGAATGTTTTTTTTATATTAGCCCAAATTAGATTTTGAAAGTATCATAAAACAACTATATTATAAACACTTTAAAATTTATTGATTATACTTTTAAAAAACCAAAAAATAGTAAATTATGAGATTTAATCAGATTTTTCGCTCCCTTTTACTTATGTTTTTAATTATTCCGTTATGCGCACATAGCCAAAACAAAGCAAATTCCATCATCAATGATGCCATCAAACATTATCAAAAACAAATGAAAAATGTTAATGATATGACTATGGTCTATGAAGATGGTATTTCGTATTTCAAGCAAAGTTCAGATGTCACCAAAACCAGGTCGGAATTTACTACTGCTGATGGTTTCAAGACAATAAGCATTTATGATGGTTCCTATTACTGGACTAAATATGAAAGAAACGGAGAAGTCAGTAAACAAGAAATGGAAACAGCACCGCAGGAAATGGTTTACCATTTGGATGATATCGACTTTACATACAAGAGTAAAGAACGTGTTGATAACGCTCAATGTCATGTTGTTTTTGCAGAAGATGTCAGCATAGATGAACTCCCCATGGCTACTGCTAAACAGCAATTGGAGTCAGCAGGGCAGGAAGATTTAACTTTTGATGTTACATTATATATTGATGTGAACAAAAAGTTGACTCGTAAAATGATTTTTGAGTTTGAAGATTTAGAGCTCGCGCAAAATGATAAGAAAAGGAGTGCTTCTATGACCATGATCAACAAAGATTTTCGGAATATTTCAGGCCTTGATGTAGCTTTTAAGACAGAAACAATCACAGAGATTGAAATGTCACCTGAAGAAAGAGCACAAATGAAGGAAGCACAAAAACAAATGGAAGAAATGGAGAAACAGATGAAAGATATGCCCCCTGAGCAAAGGGAAATGATAAAATCCCGAATGAACAAAATGCAAGGCATGGGTATGCTTAACGGTGAAATAAAAACGACCAAAATTATAGAAGAAGTCAAAATCAACACAGGCCTGGATGACAGTCTTTTTGATCCTGAATCACTTTAAGCATAAAAGCATTATTTTAGCATCTTCATAAGTTTTGATTTGCCGGAAGTTGTGACGGAGATTTCGG
Source organism: Bacteroidales bacterium (assembly GCA_021740245.1). Classification (GTDB taxonomy): domain Bacteria; phylum Bacteroidota; class Bacteroidia; order Bacteroidales; family PWNQ01; genus PWNQ01. The sequence continues at coordinate 4,645 of JAIPAE010000097.1, forward strand.
AACCATCACGCATCGTTAAACTCCCGGTTTTGCCTTTTTTGTAGGAAACAATATGGTTGAGATTCACCAGATATTTTTTATGTACCCGCAAAAAGCCATAATCCGTCAGTTGTTCTTCAATTTTTTTTAGTGTCTTACTGATGATGCGCACGGGACCATCTGTAAAAGTAAATTCCGTATAATTATTGTCTGCCTTACAACAAATTATGTTTTTGATTTCCACCAGGTCGAACCCATTGACATGAGGAAAAACGAATTTATTAGTTTGTTCCCTGCTATAATTTGGAATTCCTGAAAGCCCCGGTGAAATATTTATCTTTTGATTATTTATCCGGTGTTTTACTTTTTCAACAGCTTTGATGAGATGTTCAATATCAATTGGTTTTAATATGTAATGAGCAGCATCCTTATTGAGTGCTTCCATGGCATATTGCTCATAAGCGGTAATAAAGACAATTTCAAAATTAATTTCACCGACTTTCTCCAGCACATCAAATGCATTACCCCAGGGCAATTCCACATCCAAAAAGATCAATTCGGGTTTCAGTTTTCTTATATTTTCCACCGCCATGTCAGCATCGTGGGCAAAACCAATAACATCAACTTCCGGGCAATATTTGTTTAAATAGAGCTCCAGTGTCTCACGGGCTACTTGCTCATCATCAACAATTACAGTTGTTATTTTACTCATGATTTAAGTTTATCTCGGGCAGCAGAATTTCCACTGTTGTCCCCTCTCCGTTTTCAAAAAGATCAGAAATACTGTACCTTATATTCTTTTTATAGATTTTCTGCAATTCATCCAGCCGTTTTTGGGTAGCCCTTATTCCACTGGATTTCTTCTTTTCCTGGTTTTTAGTTTTCATTGCCCCGGACTTTTTGCGGCCAATTCCATCATCCTGTATGGTTATTTTAAGCATATCTCCGAGCATCGTAATATCCACGCTCAAGTTTCCTTTTGTTTCTTTATACCTTAAGCCATGCCATATGGCGTTCTCAATATAAGGCTGAATGATCATGGGTGGTATATTAAACCGCTTCACTTCCACTTTCGAATCAACATTTAAGATATATGAGAATTTATCCTGAAAACGCATTTTCTCCAACTCCAGGTAATTTTTCAAAATGTCAATTTCCGTTTCTAATGAAATAAAATCATCCGTGGCATAATATAAGACGCTGCGCATCAAACCGGAAAAACGACTTAAATATCTATTGGCACTGATCTCGTCTTTTTTAACAATAAAATTATTTAAAGAATTCAAGGAATTAAAGATAAAATGGGGATTCATTTGATTTCTTAACGACCGAAGGGTCAGAAATGCATTATGGCGTCTTTGAATTTTGTTACGTGAAATGAGCATTATAACCGTTAACGACAAAAGCAACAGCCCTCCCGCCAGGAGTATAATGTATCGTTGCTGATATGTTATCTGAGCCTTTTGGGTTTGTTTTTCCTGGTTTAGCGCATGCATTTGCGCATCATAAATGGTTTTGTCTTTTTCCAGAAATTCAATGCGATTTTGCTGTGAACGTAATTGTTTATTCAGTGAGCTGATGTTTTCGTATTTCATTTCACTTTTCTGGTAGAGTCGATCAAGAATGCTGGCATATTGTTCATATGTTTCAAGGGCTTTTGTCTTCTGCCCTGTCTTCAGATAAGCCTCTGATTTGGCTTTTG
>JAIPAE010000023.1 GCA_021740245.1 Bacteroidales bacterium
CCCTTTGCGGTATAAATCTAAAGGCTACTTCGTGGTATAAAAATTATCACAAAGGCAACAAATGATTTTCACTAAGGCGCTCGAATAATTTTACAAATCATTAGTATGGTTTCATATAAATTAACCGGACAACAATGATTTGAAATACAATACTTCTTATTTTTTACTAAAATGTTTCAACGAAAATGCCATTTCATTGATTACTTCGTAAGCTTTGCTTCCATAAACAAGTACATGAGCACTACTCATACCGATGGCATCTCCAGTGGTTATCGAAATTTCTTCTTTTGTTGCACCAGCTTCCAGAGTTCACTGAACATGGCAGGCAATGTATCCGGAAGGAATACGTTCACCTCAACCGTTGCAGTGTTTTTAGAAATACCTTTGTTCCATTTGCAGAAAAGCTTAGCTCACATCAGCCAAAAGGTTTTCTTCCTCTTTTGATAAAGGCATTTTATCCTGATTTTTTTCAATAATATCAAGTTCAAAACGCAGATTATCAATAATAAAGTCTTGTCTTTGGGGAGTATTTTTACCCATATAGAATTTTAATGTTTCATCAGTAGAAACATTGTCTTTTAATATAATAGGTTCTAAACGAATATCTTTTCCAATCAGATGTCCGAATTCATCCGGTGAAATTTCTCCCAGGCCTTTAAACCGGGTAATTTCCGGTTTTCCTTTAAGCTTTTCTATAGCTTTTTTTCTTTCCTCTTCACTATAGCAATAAATAGTTTCTCTACGGTTTCTCACTCGAAAGAGCGGCGTTTGTAGTATATACAAATGACCTTTTTTAACCAGTTCGGGAAAAAACCGGAGGAAGAAAGTCATCAAAAGCAACCGTATATGCATACCGTCCACGTCGGCATCTGTAGCGAGAACAATATTGTTATACCTCAAATTTTCCAGTCCGTCTTCAATATTTAAAGCAGTTTGCAATAAATTGAACTCTTCATTTTCATAAACGATCTTCTTTGATAAGCCAAAGCTATTCAAAGGTTTACCTTTAAGACTAAAAACGGCTTGTGTTCTTACCTTACGTGCTTTAGTAATAGAACCACTGGCAGAATCTCCCTCTGTAATAAACAAGGTAGATTCCAGTCGATCCTCATGCCGGGAATTATAATGTACTTTACAGTCTCGTAATTTTTTATTATGCAGGCTGGCCCTTTTAGCGGTTTCTCGCGCTTTTTTCTTGATGCCTGCCATTTCTTTTCGCTCTTTCTCGTTTTGTTGGATTTTTTGCAGAAGCATATCTGCAGTCTCTGTATGCCTGTGCAGATAATTATCAAGATTACGTTTAATAGTGTCAATTACGTAATTTCGGATAGTTTGACCATTTGTCTCCATATGTTGAGACCCCAGTTTGGTTTTTGTCTGCGACTCAAATACAGGTTCCTGCACCTTAATACTTAAAGCCGAAGCAATGGATCCACGTATATCTGATGGTTCAAAATCTTTTTTATAAAATTCGCGAATAGTTTTTACAATTGCTTCCCTGAAAGCAGCCTGATGTGTTCCGCCCTGAGGTGTGTGCTGTCCGTTTACAAAAGAATGATAGTCTTCTCCATACTTTCTTGAGCAGTATGAAAAAGCACATTCGAATTCCCCTTCCGTAATGTGTATAATCGGAAAGATAAACTCTTCATCCACCTGATGACTAAGTAAATCCAATAATCCTTTGTCTGATTTAATGATCTGGTCATTAAACTTAAGAGTAAGTCCACGGTTCAAATATGCGTAATTCCATAACTGTTTCTCAACATATTCCGATATATAACGGTAATTGCCAAAAATCTCCCTGTCAGGAACGAATTGAACAAAAGTTCCATTACGATCAGAGGTTTTCTTTAAATCTTCAGAAACAAGCACACCTTTCTGATATTTAACCAGCTTTGCCTGCCCATCGCGTACAGATTTAACAAAGAATTCCTCAGACAGGGCATTAACTGCTTTTGTTCCTACTCCGTTCAAGCCCACTGCTTTCTTAAACACTTTTGAGTCGTATTTAGCTCCCGTATTGATTTTTGAAACACATTCAATAACTTTTCCCAATGGTATACCACGTCCATAATCACGCACAGATACAGTATCTCCTTCAATAGTAATCTCGATTTTTTTACCATTGCCCATAACAAATTCGTCTATAGCATTGTCAATGGTTTCTTTCAATAAAACATAAATTCCGTCATCTCTGGAAGAACCTTCTCCCAGTTTCCCAATATACATTCCGGGCCGGGTTCTGATATGATCCTTCCAATCCAGTGACTTTATGCTTTGCTCATTATATTCTGCTTGCATGCGCTAAATTTTTAGACAAAATTAATATGTGGAAACGTTCGTTTTAGTTCCCGGATTAAAAACTTATTAATAAACCCTTGTTGATTACTACACTCCAAATGAAGAAGATTAGTAAAACCAGTCAACCGATGTTGAAAAAAACATCATCCGGATAAGAAATATTCATTAGAAATAATGCATGACCTGGAACAGATGTTCCGGCTTTTTTCCGGTCTCTTGCATCAATAATTTGCCGGATATCTTCGGGCTTAAGATACCCACGTCCTACATCAATTAAAGTCCCGACAATAGCACGAACCATATTCCTTAAAAAACGGTCAGCTCTGATTACAAAAACAAGCTGGTTATTTTGTTCTTCCCAGTAAGCTTCATAGATAGTGCAAATATAATTTTGCACATTAGTGCCGGTTTTGGCAAAACTCTTAAAATCTTTTTGTCCTATCAGTAAATCGGCTGCTTTATTCATTTTGTCCAGGTCAATTTTTGTAGTGTATAAAAATGATAAATGTTGAATAAACGGATTCTTTTCAGATATAATGTAATAGTGATAAGTTCTGCTCAACGCATCAAAACGTGCATGTGCATCAGGTCTAACAGGAATAACATCGTGAATGACTATCTCTTTAGGTAAAAACCTGTTAATTTTAAAAATAAAATCCTTTAGCTGATTATGATGTTCGATCATCATATCAGCATGAGCAATAAAATGTTTAGCATGCACTCCGGCATCAGTTCGTCCGGCTCCAGTAAATTTCACTTGTTGCCGGAGAAATGTTGAGAAATGGTCTTCCAGAGATTGCTGAACAGAAATTTCCCCTGGTTGTTTTTGCCAGCCGTGAAACGCAGCTCCATTAAAGGAAAGTTTTACAAAATATCGCACTACCTTGTTTTTTTATATCCATGCAAAATTAATGAATTCATCACAAAGAATCGGGACAAAAATATCAGAGCCATAAACTTATTTAGACTATCTATAAATTAAAGGCAGACCTAAAAAAAACATGTGTTGTTATTCAATTAACAAAAGACTTTATTATCTTTGGCCCGCATTTGTTATTTATTTAACAATAAAGCAATTTAAAAAAATTAAAACCAATCAATCACGGAGGTTCAAATGTCAAATACACAACAAATGGTCAAGGAGCTTGTGGATAAGCATGGAAATGATCGCACAAATCTAATGGCTATTTTGCAAGGCGTCATTGACCGGGAAAGAAGCCTGAACGATGAGGCCATTACAGAAATTGCACGAGAAATGGATTTGTCTGCAGCCCAGGTATATGGTACTGCTTCATTCTATACATTTCTCGATACACAACCCAGGGGAGAATATGTTATCCGGGTTTGTCGCACAATTACTTGCGATATGAAAGGAAAAAGAGAAATTTTGCATATGCTGGAAAACTTGCTTAAGGTGAATGTAGGTGAAACCACCCCAGACAAGAAGTTCACTTTACTAGAAACCAACTGTCTGGGATGGTGTCATAAAGGCCCTGCTATGCTGATCAATGACAAGGCTTACACCGAACTAACAGTTGAAAAAGTAAAAGATATAATTACTGAAATTAAGCATAACAGCTAAAAGGAGAGTATTATGGCAGAAAAAAAACAATTAAAACGAGTTGATATAATCTTCACTGAAGAGTGTAACTTTAAACAAGTACTATCTGAGGCTCTTCAACGTTCTGATGATGAAATCATTCAATCATTATTAGATTCCGGGCTTCGTGGACGCGGGGGCGCAGGATTTCCTACCGGAATGAAATGGAAATTCACAGCACAGGAAGAAGCAGACGAACGTTTTATCATTTGTAATGCAGATGAGGGCGAACCAGGAACATTCAAAGACCGTGAAATTCTTTTTAAAGTTCCTTACAAAGTCTTTGGAGGAATGGCAGTAGGAGCCAAAGTTATAGGAGCAAAAGAAGGTTATATCTATTTGCGTGGTGAATATAAATTTTTACTGGATGATCTTCAAAAGCAACTGGATGATTTTCACAAATTACTGGATGAATTAGGTTTAGATTTCCGTATCCACATTGTTACCGGAGCCGGAGCTTATATTTGCGGTGAAGAAAGCGCACTTTTCGAATCTATGGAAGGGAAGCGCGGTGAACCCAGAAACAAGCCACCATATCCAACAATTAATGGTTATAAAGGAAAACCCACCGTTATCAACAATGTTGAAACATTGGTTTATGCACTAACCATTTGCCGGCTTGGAGCGGAAAGATTCAAATCACTCGGAACTAATGATTCCAGAGGATCCAAAGTGTTCTCAATTTCAGGTGACACTCCAATACCGGGAATTTATGAACTTGAGTTGGGAATGACCCTGGAGAACTTTGTGGAAGAATTTGGTGACGGAGATACCAAATCTGTTCAGGTTGGTGGCGCAGCAGGATTCTGTGTGCCAAGGAAAGATTTCAAAGATACTATCATCGGATTCGAAGGAGTTCCAACAGGTGGTTCTATGATGTTATTTAACAGTTCCAGATCCATGTATAATGTCATTCACAATTATCTGGAATTCTTTGAAGAAGAATCATGCGGACAATGCACGCCCTGCCGTGTCGGATGCCAGCAACTTCTTTTGGGAGTAGAAGCTGTTAAACGTGGGGACAAGCCAATATCTTATCTTGACGAATTGCTCAAACTCACTGAAACAATGAAGCTAACTGCTAAATGCGGCCTTGGACAATCAGTAGCAAATTCTTTTGCATCCATTGTTGATAACTTCAAAGAAGAAATGATATACTAAATCAATCGCTTGTCGAACCAAAAATAAAATCAAAAAAATGGCTAATATGATAAATTTAAATATAGATGGAATCGATGTCAGCGTTGAAGAAGGTAAAACAGTCCTTGATGCTGCCAAAAAGATCAATGTTAAGATTCCAACCCTTTGCTTTCATGAAGACCTTTGCATAGCCGGTAATTGCCGGGTTTGCGTTGTGGAACAGGAAGGTGCCAAAGGACTTATTGCTTCTTGCGCTATGCCAGCCCATGAAGGAATGAAAATAAACACCAATACCTTAAAAGTAAGACGCTCCAGAAAACATATCATCGAATTATTGCTCTCCGAGCATAATGCCGATTGTACAAAATGTTATAAAAACGGCAGTTGTGAATTACAGGAACTGGCCAATGAGTACCGAACCGGAAACCAGGTTTTCCTTGACTTAGTACAGGAAAAAAATTATACCATTGATCAGTCCTCCCCTTCAATTATGAAGGATGATAGTAAATGTATACGTTGTCAACGTTGCGTCAGAACCTGTGAACAACTGCAAGCTGTCAGTGCTTTAGCCGTCGCCAACAAAGGTGGTGAGATGAAGATTTCAAGCTTTTTTGACAAACCTTTGCATGAAGTAGTTTGTACAAACTGTGGACAATGTATCAACCGATGCCCCACAGGTGCTTTAATCGAAGTCAATAATATTGAGGATGTTTGGGATGCAATTTATGATGAAAATAAACATGTTGTCATTCAAACAGCACCGGCAGTACGTATTGGTTTAGGAGAAGAACTTGGGTTCAATCCAGGTGCTCGTGTTACAGGCAAGATGGTTGCTGCTCTTAAACGACTTGGTTTTAACTCTGTTCTTGACACCCAGTTTACAGCAGACCTTACCATTATGGAAGAAGGCACTGAGCTGCTTACACGCCTTAAGAAAGCATTAGTTGATGGTGATAAATCTGTTCACCTTCCAATGACTACTTCCTGTTCACCAGGATGGGTGAAATTTATAGAGCATACATTCCCTGAATTCCTTGATAATGTATCTACATGTAAATCACCTCAGCAAATGTTCGGGGCATTAGCCAAAACCTATTATGCACAAAAACGGAATCTCGATCCTAAAGATATTGTTTCTGTTTCCGTTATGCCATGCACAGCCAAAAAATTTGAAGCAGACCGCCCTGAAATGACAGATAGTGGTTATAAAGATGTGGATTATGCAATTACAACACGCGAGCTTGCTATTATGATCAAGCAGGCAGGACTTGATTTCATGGAGCTGGAAGACAACGAATTTGACAGCTTAATGGGCGATTCAACCGGTGCAGCAACCATTTTTGGTGCCACGGGAGGAGTTATGGAAGCTGCTTTAAGAACTGCATATGAGTTAGTAACAGGACGTGAAGTTCCTTTTGAGAACTTGAATATTCAACCGGTGCGTGGCTTTGCAGGTGTAAGAGAAGCCAGCATTAAGATTGAAGATCCTGTTGATGACTGGAAATTCCTCGATGGAGTTGAATTGAGGTGCGCTGTAGCTCATGGATTGAGAAATGCTAAAGAGTTAATGACCTCAGTGAAAAACGGAAAATCAAATTACCATTTCATTGAGATAATGGCATGCCCGGGCGGATGCCTCGGAGGTGGCGGACAACCTATTCCTACAAATCAGGAAATTCGTGACAAACGTGCAGCAGCAATTTATGAGGAAGATATGAGCCTCCCTATCAGGAAATCACATGAAAATCCTGAAATCATTCATATTTACAATGATTTTCTGGGAGAACCTCTTGGCCATAAATCCCATGAGTTGCTCCATACAAAGTATGTAAAACGCGAGCGTTATTAATTGAATTTCATAAAGCTAAAAGCTGCTTCGTATGGAGCAGCTTTTTTTAATAAATTGTTTATTGTTATTTTCATAACACTGTTATTCATTTCACACTTTTATTATATATTTGCATAAAGATGAATATCAATTTATGTAAATTGTTTTAATTATAACGCAAAAAACAAAGTGTTTCACACCACTATCCATGCAGTATATGTGTGATATTATAGCCGGAAAAATACTGACTGCTTCTGAAAGTGAATCTCAATTTATTTCAAAAGCTTTTGCATCAGATTTAATGAGTGATGTACTGATGCTGGATTCCGGTCATATCCTTTTGATCACAGGACTTTCTAATCCTCAGGTGATACGTACTGCTGAAATGTCGGATATAAAAACTGTTGTAGTGGGCAGAAACAAGAAATGCAGCAGTGAAATGATTAATTTAGCAAAAGAATGTGACATCACTTTAATTGAAAGTCCCTATTCCATTTTTAAAATTAGTGGTGTTTTATATGAAAGTGGAATAAACCCAATATTTTAGACTTGAATGTAAAATTTGACATAGAAGGCGGAAATTTCAGTTCAGCAAGATTGGCTTCCAGTGGAGTAAAAAAAATGCTGAAGCAACTCAACATTAATATTCAAACAATCAAAAGATTGGTTGTAGCCATGTATGAGGCAGAAGTAAATATTGTTGCACATGCCTATCATGGTGAAGTAAATGTTAATATTAGCCAAGACCAGATAAAAGTGGTTTTTCAGGATCATGGACCTGGGATCAAAGATATAGAATTAGCCATGCAAGAAGGTTTTTCGACAGCCTCCGAGCAAGTCAGAGAAATGGGGTTTGGCGCAGGAATGGGATTACCAAACATGAAATCGCATGCTGATACACTCAATATCACAAGCGAAGTTGGTAAAGGCACGAGAGTAGAAATAGTCTGTTACCTAAAATCAAAACAATCATGCCTTCAACATCTTTTCACCATGCATTAAAAATAGACCATGATCTTTGTATCGGTTGTGCAAATTGTAAGCGCGTTTGCCCTACAGAAGCTCTTCGTGTAAAAAACGGCAAAGCACATCTGGGAGCAGAATTCAATAAAGAAAAATCACCTGTATAAAAAAGCCACCTCGAATTGCAAGGTGGCTTTTTCACTTTTAAATTCAAAATTTCTATAATACTATAAAACGTTTGGCAGATGTTTTTCCTCCTTCATAGATAACCTGAAGGATATAATTACCTCTGTCAAGCTCATCGATATTCAATTTAACTTTCTTATCTCCTGCTGTCAATACATGAGTTTTGGTTTTCATCAAACGTCCGTTCATATCATAAACACGAAGAACAACATCCGATGATTTCTTCAGTTCGAATTCAATATTAGCTACATCCGAAACAGGGTTAGGATAGAGTTTAATATGCATTTCCTTACGTTCTGTATATGTTTCAGGTGGCTCCTGAATTCCGGTATATTTATCCGTTGAGAAGAAACCACGGCCATAAGTAGCAGCATAAATTCTTCCGTAATTGGTTATGCCCGGATAAACATCTGTGAATGTTTGTCCTTCAATAACTTCCTGAATCTCCATATAAGGTAGATTCATGGTTTGTTGACCAAGCATATAAACCGGAACACGATCAAGGCCTGTATTTTCTTCTACCCACGTGGGAGAAGAAGAGGTTATATCATCCGTTGCATAAATACCATACTCTGTTCCAAGTAATACGCTGTTTCCGTCAAACATCGGAATCAGTGAAGCATAAACCGGCATAGCAGGTAAATCACCCTGACGTGAAGTAAATGTAGGCGTAGCACTTGTAGCATCTGTTGAACGATATACATATTGTGACTCTCCATAATTACCCAGCGTAACAATAATATGATCTTTATCGGATGGATCGATTGCGATGGATGTAACCCAACGGCCGTTAGAAAACTCTTTTATTAGTGTTGATTCAATAAGCTGGCTGGAGGTATCTGCATCAGCAGTTGCATAATCCCATCCGGACATAATGTTGCTAATCCGGTATATGCGTCCTTTAGTACCAATACCTCCTTGCGTTCCAACATACATTACATCACCATCATTTGATACAACCATGCTTTGAACCGTACCATTAATATCAGCAATTTTAAACCATTCCGGTACCTTGGAAAAATCAAGAGCTTCACGCGTCATCCAAACAGCATTGTCCGTACCTAAATAAAAGCGGGATTCTATTCTATCAACTATCTTAACGGAATCTCCGGCATTGAGATTTTGGCTGAGTATATGTTTAAAAGGATATCGATTAATATTACTACGTACAATAATCGTATCACCTGCACTATAATTATTTGTTGTATCTGCCTTAAACCAGACCGAATCCACAGAATTGGTAACATTTACACTTTCCCACAATTTAAGAGGCGTAACAAATGATGCTGAAATATTTGAATTGATCATCCGTTCACTGTAATAGCCAGGCACCTCATTACCATTAGAATTTATTTCAGCTCCCAATTCCCAGTCAGCACCCTTGTCATAGCTTCTGCCTGTCCGGCCATAGTATGAACTAACAAACATAACTTCTTGATCCAGGGTTGAAAAAGCGGCATGTCCTCCATCACCAAAAAATAAAACATCAGCATTCATCGGTGTATTTCCATAACCACTAACGTAAGGTGTACTGTTATCCTGAGTGCCTCCCATTACGCCTCCGTCAGGAGCTATAGCAAGTGTATAAAACTGTGTTACGTTATAATTCCTGTTAAGTGGAGCAAAAGTATTTCCTTTGTTGGTCGTTCTAAATATACCGCCATCAGTTCCGGCATACATTGTATTCGGATCATTGGGGTGAAATTTATATACATGGTGATCAGCATGAACATAATGATCACTCTGGCTGCTTGTCAACTGATCGAGGAAGCTTTGTGTGATCTGACTCCAGGCAAATGACTGGCCGGCTATTATTTGAGTTCCTTCCCACATGTTAATACCGCCAACAAAAATATGATACGGATTGGCCGGGTCTACGGCCACAACATTATCATAAGCACCCTGGCTGTTCGATCCAAACACTTGGAAATTGGAACTACCTCCCGGACCAACTAACAACCAGGAATCCCCTTTATCATCGGACATATAAATACCTTCTAAAGCTCCCTGATTATTTGCAATAACAGCATAAATCGTCTTATCGTTTTCTGCAAAAGCTAATTCTACTCTACTCAGATTTGAATTGGGCAACATACCTGTATTTCCGGTTGATACGTTATTAAAGTCATTGATCGATCCGGTTTTACTGATATAAACAGAAGTACCGACTACAGCTCCTACAATTCCGCCGGGGGAAACTTTCACATCATAGGTAGGTGCCAGAAGCGGTTGCCCGGTTGGAAGAAGTGGCGGATCTGCCCAACTAACTCCACCATCATCAGAATATTTTAAACCTTTATTTGTTGCAGCCCAAACATCTCCACTGCTTTGTTCAACAGCAACACGATTTACCAAAGCCCATGCTACAGTTGCCGAATTTGATGCCGATGGGATCGTTGAACTTAAAAGATCAAAGCTTGCACCATTATCAGAAGACTTGTAAACTCCTGTTCCGACTATACCAGGCGTGGAGTAATTATTACCTAAAACATTAGCAAAACTCTCCCCTGTACCGACATAAATGTTGCCGTTAAGATCCATCTCTATTGAAGAAATGGACAAATTCTCATCAACATCAGTAATTTGCGTCCAGGATGTTCCTCCTGTTGATGTTTTCCAAAGACCACCTGAGACACCTCCTATATATATGGTGTTCGGATCATTGGGATCAATACAAATGGCGCGTGTCCGCCCACCTACATTATCCGGTCCAAGTTCATCCCATTGCAAACTCAATGCTTTACTTGCTAAACGATTACTTTTTAATTGATTACGGGCTTCTACAACATCCCGCTGGTCAATGTGGCGGGTTAATCGCTCACCTTTCATGGATGAAAGATACTCCATAGCTTTTTTAATACCCTTTGTATGGACCATATGGGTCATATCACGTCTGTCATAACGGGCACGATCTTCATTGTTGCGATTTGTTGATAAATAAGCAACCCCAACAATTAAAAGGGCTACAATACTGACAAATAATTTCTTAAACTTCATATCCTTTATCATTGTTTGTTTTTCGATTTAATTAACTCAAAAAAATGCTGATACTTTTATAACAATCATTCATTGTTAAAAATATAAACAGCAACTTTAATCATATTGTTTCAGTATGTTATGTTAAAAATTCAAACTTCCTTCATATGTACAAAAACAAGGCTGCAAGATACAGATTTTTGGACTAATGACAAGAGAGCATCAAAAAAAATATTAACATCAAACAAACATAATAAAAACCGGAATAGTCAAACAAACATTAATCAGTTATAGGTTCAGGAGAAACAGTTAATGGAAGATTTTTATCATTATTGATAGAAAAAGATAATCAGGAAAGGTAAATCATTAATTAGAGTTCGTCCAAAATGGGTCTGTATTCTAAAGTTTGCTGGCAAAGCCTGTTTACTATGATAAATACGGTTTTTTTTAACAAATGTAACAAAGCAAATGAGATTTTCCGGTCAGGCACTAATTATATCTAGTACCGAAATAAAAACTAACATAAAAAGACAGAAATAATTGTTTATTTTGCTCAACATCCATTATAGGAATCTTTTTAGGATAAAGATCGATGACTGCACCGGCTTCCAGAGCCCGCACTTTTTGCCGTTCGGAAGCAATTTCAAAATTAAATCCTAATTTACCGAATGCTCCGGGAAAAAAGCCCAACTCATTAAACCCTTTAGTAAATGGCCCTCTTCCCTGTATATCCCAGATTCCGTGTTTTTCTGAGTCAAATTTTTCCAATTTACGGCTAATACCAAATGTTGAAGGATCATCTTGTATAATATATACATAGACAGGCTTAGTGAAAGCGAGTGAAGCTCCGACACTATAAATCAGTCTTACTTCTACACCACTCTCCCACAATGGCTCACGATTTAACAGTTTTAACCTGCCCAGACCACCTCTGACTATGAATACAGAATTCTTTTTACCGTATATAAAACTTTTCGTATTCGGGTAAAACGAATTAATGGTCTTGACCTCTTTAGGATGCTTCATTGTAATGATATCCAATTCATAAAACCACTTATTGTAGTAGTTAATGGATCTAATATTACGGGCTGTAACACCAAAACCGTCAATATGCAATAAGCCTCCGGCTCCCCATTCATGACGCAATAGTTCCTCAGCACCACTCGTATCCTCTTGCTGAGCAAAAATTGGATTAATAATCAGAATGAATGCAAAAAAAATATAAATATGTCGCCAATACCGGTACATCTATAGTTAAATATTATGACTTTTGTTCCTGCTTCTGAGCCTCATCAACTTTACTGTAAACACCCGGACATTGCCCCTGGCTTTGACAGGATGATAAAATTATCGTGCCGGCAAATAACGTAACCATTAAAACAATTTTCTTTCTTTTTTTCATTTTTCTTTGGTTTAATTACGTTTATGTATGCAAAAATAACATAAAAAAGTTCGGTTTTATTATCTTCTTACATTATCATAGTTTTTTTTTATTCCAAACAGGGCAAACTTTACGCTCAAAGTGTTTTCTCATTTCACTCATATTATTTAACAATGATACACTTCAAAATGTTCTGAGTTAATAATTTAATAATCTTGTTATTGATCTAACCTGAATTATAGAAAAAAAATAATAAGTTACATTTAGTTATATATCAATGTATAACACAAGTTTACAAATAAACAATATTTTTATTTATTTTTTACGAGTGAAATAATTTCAGGCCATCTGCTGCGTTGCGAAAGCCCCCGATAAATATGGGGCAAACTTTGAAATAGAACACTATGACTGCGGCTTTCGATGCCTTGCATCTTACTTAAACTTAATTGCATGAATAATACAGGCTAAGTTAATATTCATTTTTCCACTTATCTTTGTTAAGTAAAAAATGATCTTATGGCTACAAACGTTAGAATTGAACAAAGTTGGAAAGAAATGCTTCAAGACGAATTTGACAAGGATTATTTCATGCAATTGAAAACATTTCTTACCCATGAACGTCAAAGATTCCAGATCTATCCACCGGGTGGAAAAATATTTGCAGCATTTGACCATACTCCATTTAACAAAGTAAAGGTTGTTATTATAGGCCAGGACCCCTACCACGGTACGGGGCAAGCGCATGGGCTTGCATTTTCAGTCCCTGATGGCATCCCGGTGCCTCCTTCACTGCAAAATATTTTTAAGGAAATAAATCATGAATTAGGTATTCCTATACCCAAAAACGGCAATCTGAAATCATGGGCTATCCAGGGAGTTTTTTTATTGAATGCTACACTAACCGTTCGGGCCCGGAAACCTGGTTCACATCAGCATAAGGGCTGGGAAATATTTACAAATACTGTTATTGAAAGGCTTTCCGAATACAGAACCGGACTGGTTTTTCTGTTATGGGGCAATTATGCACGGGCAAAGAAAAGCCTTATTAATACAAAAAAGCATTTTATACTTGAGGCTCCCCACCCCTCACCATTTTCAGCTAATCGTGGTTTTTTCGGATGTAATCATTTTAGTAAGACCAATGAAATACTTCAACAACAAGGACAACACGCCATTGACTGGAACCCTGCTGAAGATGATAATCGTTAGTTTTTTTATCATTGTTTTTATCAAACCAGGGTTAACTCAGCATAAATTATTATTGTTTCAGCAAGAGCCTAAAGCAATGAGGGTTGTTGATTTGAGCAATAGTAATACTATGGTTTTGGACTATGTTAATGAACTTATAAAAAAACTCAGAACTAAAGGATATTTTGAAGCATCTATTGACAGCATAAATATCACAAAGGACAGTTCTTTTGTGTATCTTCAAAAAGGTTCCAAATACAATATCAGAACCAAACTAAGAACCACAAGCCAGGAATTTCCAACCGGAGACAGTCTGGTATTTGAGAATTTTCAGTCCCTTAATAAGAAAATCGAAATGATGCTGGAAACATACCATAATAATGGATACCCTTTTGCATCAGCTTCTTCAGAAGTTAAAAATATTAGTGATTCCTGCATCGATCTGCAGATTGATATTATACCCGGAAATTTGATCAAAATGGACACAATAATTATTGATCAAAAAAAGTCGATTGTAAAGACTTCGTTTATTATGACTTACTTAAAAATCGAAAAAAACTCGGTTTTTAATCATCAGAAAATAAAAAGCATCAGAAAAAAAATCCGCCAATTGGAGTTTATAAAATTAACCAGCAGTCCTTTGTTGGTTTTCGAGAATAATAAAGCAATATTAACTCTAAATATTGAAAAAGCTGCATCCAATACGTTTGACGGTATCATCGGTTTTACTACACAAGACGAAAATAACCTCAAGCTAACCGGGAAAGCTATGATAGATATGAACAATCCTTTGGGATATGGAGAAAAAGTTTATTTGAACTGGACAGCCCCGGGAAGTGAAAGTCAATCACTTGATATAGAAACTAACATACCTTATATTCTGCAAACAGCCTTTGGAACTGATCTTACATTCAGATTATACAAACAGGACAGCAGCTATGTAAACCTCTCTTTTAAAAGTGGAATAAGCTATCGCTTCAATTATCATCAGTCAGCTTCCTTTTTTTTAAAATTACAATCTTCCAATGTAGTAAAGCAAAATATAAATTATAATTCCAGTTATACATTGCCTTATCAAACAACAGGTTTAGGTGTTGCATATCATTATAAAAATTTTGATCAGCCTGTTTTTCCTCGTAAAGGCTGGTTGCTGGAAGCTGAATTTACAGGAGGAACTAAAAGATTTATCGAAAACAATTCCGTTTCTGCTGATATTTATGATACTTTAAAGATCAGAAACAGTACATCTGAGTTATTTCTAAAAGCTGAGTATTATGTTAATCCGTTCAACAGGTCGGTTTTTTTGTTACGCAGCAAAAGCAAATATTTAAATGATGAGCAAATGGCAGATAATCAGCTTTATAGACTTGGCGGCAATAATAATCTGAAAGGATTCGATGAAGATATATTTCATGTTTCAGCATATAGTTTATTACACTTTGAGTACCGTTTTTTACTGGAGCAGAGATCATTTATTTCTCTTTTCCAGAACATAGCTATTATTCAAAAAAGCTCCAAAAACTTAAGTTATCCTTTTGGATTTGGTGCAGGGATAGCTTTTCAAACTAACGGAGGTATTTTTAAACTTTATTATGCACTGGGAAAACAAAAAAAGCAACCGATTTTGTTCAGGAATTCAAAAGTTCATTTTGGATTTACAAGCAGATTTTAATATTTGTTTCACTGAACTATAAGTAATTTATTGATCAGGTTAATCAGGTTTTCTTTATTGATCGGTTTTGAAACATATTCGTCGCATCCTGCCTGAATAGCTTTCTCTTTATCACCCCTCATGGCATAAGCTGTTTGGGCTATTACAGGAATATCGGGATGATTTTTCTTAATTTCTCCTGTAGCTTCATAACCATCCATAACAGGTAGCTTCACATCCATAAGAACAATATCAATATCGTAATCATCACAATATTCAACTGCCTGTTTTCCATTTCGGGCACCAATAACTTCCATTCCTGCATCCTTAAGATTTTGGGTAATTAAAATCATACTTGTTTCATCGTCTTCAACCAGCAGAGCCTTTTTGCCTTTCAGGCTTTTTTCATCTGCATCAGATATATGGTTATCTCTATCTTCTGTTTCCTGTTGTACTTCATCATTAATATTTTTGGAATCTTTCAGTGGCAGGGTAAAATAGAATGTTGTACCTTTATTTCTTTCTGTATCAAACCATATATCACCACCCAAAAGTTCAATGATACCCTGTGAAATTGACAAGCCAAGACCGGAGCCTTCGTAGGGCCGGTCGAGTGTGGTGGTTCCCTGCCGGAACCTTTTAAAAATAACATCCTGAATTTCCGGATTTATTCCTACACCAGTATCTTTTACATAAAACTTAATATAATTTTCTTCCTGTTTATACCCAAAAGATATACTGCCTTTGGCTGTAAACTTCATCGAATTCCTCAACAAATTGGTCATTACCTGGCTTAATCGATTAGGGTCGGTCATCACAATCAGATTACGACCATTTTCGCTGTAGCTACACTTAATTTCCAGTTCCTCTTTGTCATTTTGTTGCTGAAAAACAGCTTCCAATTCCTTAAGCAATTGATTCAAATCTGTTTGCTTGTATTCCAATTCAACCTGGTCAGCTTCAATCTTAGAAATATCAATCAGATCATCAATCAGACGCATTAGACGTTCACCATTTTTCTTAATAATACTAAAGTATTCCAGCTTTTGTTTTTGTGAGATATCAGACATAGTCAATAAATCAGAAAAACCCAATATGCCATTCAGTGGTGTACGGATTTCATGACTCATATTAGCCAGAAAGGCAGATTTCAACCTGTCGCTTTCTTCAGCTTTTTCTTTGGCTTTATAAAGTTCCTGATTAGTTTCGATCAGTTCTTCATTCATTGCTTCGTATTCGCGGTTTTGATTGCGAAGCAACTCTTCATAATTTTTCCGGTCTGTAATATCATAATTAACACCTACTATGCGGTCATAACCTTCTTCTTTAATTACTATTGCATAAGCTTTCAGATAACGCACTCCATCACCGGGTTTATTAATACGGAATTCTGTATTAAACTGGTCGCTGGTTGTAGCTACAGATTCCAGTTCATCTTTAACTCTTTGGTAGTCGTCCGGATGCAATTTATCATACCAATACCCTATATTATTCTGGAATTCATCAGGATCAATACCATACAGACGATACATCCAGTCATTCCAGATAATCTCAGATGTTTTCAGATTCAATTCCCATACTCCTATACCAGCAGATTCTACAGCAATGGAAAAGCGGCGCTCGCTATCTTCCAATGCCTGGGCTGAGCGCAAACGCTCCGTAATATCGCGCCCAACAGATATAATCATATCTTCATTATTCAGCTTAAAAAGATGTGAATTAATTTCCATGGGAACCGTATCTCCTGACCGGGCCTTCGTCATAATTTTGTAAGAAGAATAGCCTTCCTGCATCAATTCCTCAACAAAAGACCGCATTTCTCCGATACCTTCCCCATGTATTTGATTTATGGGCATACTAAGTAACTCCTCTTTTGTATAGCCCAACATTTCACATGCACGCTTGTTGGTCTCCAGAATTTTACCCGGTGTTCCATCCGGCTCAACTTTATACATAAAGATAGCATCATTGACGTTTTCAAAAATTTCACGGAATTTTTCATCACTTTCTTTCTTCATTTCCATTGCTTCAAGCTGTGTTGTCACATCAGTGATAAATCCATCAATGATAAAAGTATTATCGGGTGTTGTATCAGAAACCTGTGCATTCATTTTTAGCCTGATCTCAACATCATCTATAGCGCGCCCTTTAAAACGAAAGTTCTCTACTTTTCCTTTGGTTTCCAGAATTTTCAAAAATTCAGCTTTATCCCTAAAGTTTAAAAAGAAAGTTTCATCAATATCTTTATAATGGTCAACAACCTGCTTTTCATTACCTGCATTTAATATTTCTGCCATTTCCGGATTAACAAAAATCAGATTTCCTGAAGAATCCATCCTGAAAATACCAACTGTAGCATTTTCAAAAAGATATTTATATTTTTCTTCGCTTGCTTTCAGTGTTTTCTCAGCATTAACCCTTTTTTCTTCTTCTAAAATACTTTTCAGCGCATAAGAAACATCTCTGGCTAATTCAATAAACAAGCCTTGCTCATTAATATCCAGCGCCATTTCACCAGGCAATGAAACTGCTATAATGCCAAAAATATTTCGGCCGCTTTCCAGTCGCTTCAAAAGAACATCATTATCAGGTGTCAATGGCTCTAATGGACATCCTTCACAACCAGGATCGCCTTTTTCTATATGAATAAGTTCGCCTTTCTTTAAAGCTCTTTGCGCACAATACTCAACCAATTCATCCTGTACTTTTTTGGTTTCCTGAGTATTTAACTCCAGACCGGACATGGATATATATTCTGCCTGCTTTTTATCATCTGTAAAAATAATCCAGGCTGAATCATATCCACGATATTTAGTTAGTGTATGGTTAATTTTATCTGCAAGCTGTTTTGAGTCTTTTTCCCTGACAATTAGCTGATTCACTCTCCTCACTGCAGTCAAAACATTATTAAGATGGCTTATTCTATCCGCTGATGCTTTTTCATTGCTTATATCCTGAAACACAGCGAGTATGCATTTATCTCCGTCCACTGTTATAATCGTTCCGGACATCCGCAAATAACCGACACTACCATCTTTCCTGCGAAAAGCCCCTTCAATATCCCTTACAATGCCATCGTTTTTAAGTTTTTCAACATATTCTTCCCTAAATAATTTATCAACCCATATATCCAAATCATTTATCTTTTTTCCGATAACATCTTCCGGATTATAACCGGTAACGCCTTTAAAGCTGTCATTCACCTCTATAAATGTGCCATCCCGGAGTTTAGAAATGATCATAACATCCGGACTTGTCCTGAAAGCAGCCGTAAACTTTTCAAGTGTTCGTTTTAAGTCTTTTTCCAGTTCTTTTTCTTCTGTCAATTCGATAAAGGCAGAACGAATTTCTTCTTCACTGTTCTTGTTATTAATCTTATTACTTATAACTTTTACTGGTATATGTTTATGCTCTGATACAAGTGTGAGCTCAATACTTTTTTGTTTGTTTGTCTCTTTTACAAATTCTAAATGTTGTTTAAATGTATGTTGATCTTCGACGTGAATATAATCGATAATATTTTTTAAATGCTCCTTTTCCTCTAAGCCCATCATATTACGAAATGCATGATTCGTGCTGAATATCTTCATTTTATCTTTGAAAATCACATATCCTATAGGTGCATTATCATAAATATCCTGATAATGAGATTTGGATTTTTCCAACTCCTCTTTCAGGTTCAATAATTCTTTATTGTGGTCTTCCTGTTCTTTTTGATAGCCATTCAGATGCTCCAGTAGTTCACTGGCTATATTTTCTGTATCTTTTTGAAAATTCTCGTTATTACTGATTGTGCTTTCTATCTTATTCCGCAACGCTTGAACTGTTGATATCTTTTTCATCATGCTTACGTTCAGTTTACTATCTGTTGTTATGTTATTATGCTCTGTTTCGGTAATAAAAAATATACTCCCTAAATATTGATTATATTCATCAAACACCGGAGAACCAGTAAATTCAACAAGTTTATCTTCTTTATTCTCTGCATTAAGTATATACCGATAACTATTAATTTCATTTTTCTGCTTACTTAACAATTTAAATGGCAGGTTTTCATTAGCTACCGGTTGTCTGTTTTGGTCTCTTAATGACCAATTTACATGATCAACTGATTCATTCTGATAATCCCCGGAAGATAAATTAAAAAACCTTTTAGCTTCACGATTCAAATGTACAATTTTACCGGAATTATCCAACATAATTGCAGCCTGATTATATTTATCAAGCAACAGTTCAACATCCTTTTTCTTGCTGTCACTCTCACTTCCAGGTTGTTTATATTCACTAATATCAAAAATAATTCCGGTTATTTTTGCCGGATAATCATTATTGTTCCATTGCGTTACTTTTGCTCTGTTATATATCCAGCCATAATTATTTTCGGATATACGTAAGCGGAATGTAACATCCAAAACATCGTATTCGCCTATCTTTATTGCTTCAATCTGTTCTTTAACTTTATTCAGATCAGAAGGATGTACTTTTTTATAAAATATTCCTGAATCTCTAAAAAGTTCATTCAGTCCAAGATTATCAATCAGTGGATTTTTGCGGTCATGATCCAGTAATTCTCTTCCGGTATCCCATTCCCACCAGGCGGCTTTCCCTGATTCAATAGCACTAAGGATACGGTCGGCTTTATCTATTTCGTCACTTAATAATTTTTCTTTTTCTGTTTTTTCAGAAATATCTTTTATGATTGTTGTTTTATCGTTTTTCAATACCTTATCTGCATCACCCTCAACACTTATTTCCGTTTCATTATCTTTTGTATATTCTGTATCACGCAAGTGAAAAAACACTACACAATAAGACATTTCATCCATCTGGATCAAATATCCCTCAATATCTAATGATTTTCCGGTCAGATTATCAATGTTCCGGATGTTTTTGTATACAACCCTTTGCGGTTTTTTTCTTATTTCACGCAATAATCCACTTAAATATACTGCTAATAATCTTGGCCTTACAGAATAGATATCCCTTGAGTATTCTCCGGTTTTAAAGCGGATAACCGGTTTTATATCATTGATGGTTTGAACAATATTATCTGAATTGTCAAAAATTATTGTAGGTGGTAAAAATTTGTCTGCAATCGTATTAAATAACAGATTTCTATTAGACTCACCTGTTTTATTACCAGCATATTCAGAACATTTTTCCGTTGTTAACGAATGTTTCTCTTCTTTTTCCTGATGCACACTGGTATTTCTATTTGCCGTTTTCTTTAGCTGATATATACTATTCAGGCTGTCAACAGGGAAAAACGAATTCGAATCTTTACTAACTGTTTCATTACCACCCAAAATCAGATATCCATTATTATTTAAACTTTGCTCAAATTTATTTATCAGGTGAGCCTTAATATCTGGCTTAACATCAACAAGTAAATTACGGCACAAGATCATGTCCACATGTAAAAAAGGATTATCTTTTATAAGATCATGCCTGGCAAAGACCACCATCTTTCTGATTTCTTCCGATACTTGAAAACCATTTTCATACTGGACAAAGTAGCGGTTCAGGGTTTCAGGATTCAATTCAGCAACAGCGCCAACAGGATAAAATGCTCTTCTGGCAAAATCAAGCATCTGGCGATCAATATCGGTTGCAAAAATCTTTACTTTCACATCCAAATTTGATTTAGCCAGATGTTCTTTAAACAAAATAGCTATGGAAAATGCTTCTTCACCTTTGGAACTACCGATACACCAAACACGTACATTGTCTTGTTTACGATCAATAATAGTTGGAATAACATTGTTTGCTATAGTCTCAAATCCTTCTTGATCATATAAAAAACCACTAACTCCTGCCAATAACTTTTTGTACAAAAGTTCTTTTTCATGATCATGACCACCAAGTAAGTTAATATATTCCTCTTGCGATGATAACCCATTGATTAGAATTCTTGACCGTATTCGCTCGATGAGTACATTTTTTCTATAAAATGAAAAATCAACACCGGAATACAATCTAAGCCTATGTATTATTTTATTCAGATTTTCATCGGTCCATTCTTCCTCCGGTGCATTTTTGGAATTGAGGAAACTCACATAGTTCGTAATCACACCAGGCATTTCATTTGCAGGCAGCTCATAATCAACCAATCCTGTACTGAGAGCATTCCCAGGCATGGTAGAATATTTGCAGGAATCTATTGTCTGAACCAATATCATTCCACCTTTATCACTGATATATTTCAAGCCTTGCATACCTTCAGTCCCATTTCCTGACAAAATAATCCCCACAGCTTTGTCTTTTACCTCATCAGCCAGCGACTTAAATAAAATATCCAGTGACAAATTTTTCAAACCAATTTCCGAATGTTGTTGCAGGTATAGTTTATTTTTTACCAGTCTAACGCTATATCCGTCAGGGACAAAATAAACCCTGTTTTTTATAAGCTTAGAGCCCTCAGAAACTATATCAATTTCTAATTTAGTATTATGTGTTAAAAAATCTTTTAAGGATATTTTTTCACGTTGTGATAAATAATAAATTACAATATAGGCTATATCTGATTCTTCCGGAATATTTTGAAAAAATTCCTGCAATGACTCCAAACCTCCGGCAGAAGCACCAATACCCACTATCAAAGGTCCTGAATTTTTATTCAGCCTTTCTGATGAGTTTTGACGATCTTCTGCAGTTTTTGCCATAGTACATTAAATAAACGTTTTTGTCGCATATCAAAACATATACAAACATGATTTGTGCTGTAATGAGCCGTTTAGTGCAATATTTCGACAAAGTTAATCTACCTAAAAACGAATTGCAACAATTTATTTTAAATTCATTGTAGTAGGTATTTTAAATTTAAATATCGTATTGGTTTTCTTTTCAGCAAATTACAACTCTGCTTATTTATACATTTTTAAATTCTGGCTAAAATAAGCATGATTTAAATTGAACGAGCAAATCCATCAATTATTACTTATCAACATGTCCCAAGCAATTGATTTACAATGAAACATTAAAATAAAGAGATGAACCGAGCCATGATCCGCCAGCTGGCGGAACACACACGCGGATGATTAAATGGCGTAATGAGTAATGCGATGATGCGATGATGTGATGATGCGAAAGGGTGAACGAAGCGACTTAAGCGACTTAAGCGAACGAAGAGACGAAGAGGCGAAGAGACTGAGAGACTGAGAGAAACAACGAACAAACACAGAACAACGAACAAAATTATAAACAGATGAAACGAACATGAATTTTAGCATTCTAAAATACACACACGAGAATGATTAAAATTCATCGTGAGTTCCATCTGACCGCTAAAATCAAAATTATAAACAGATGAAAACACTGTAGATAAATTCATATCTAAATTCATTTACTAAGGCAAAAGAGTTAATAGACCTATCAATCGAATTCATGACTATCGGGGATAATGATAATCAAATTTTTTAACCTGAAAGTCCGCATAGGGTTTTAATTCACCATCTATAAGCCAGTTCGCCTTTATCCGGGTTGGAATAATCATACCATCAATCCATATATAACTGCCAAACTGACCTACCCAATCTGTCAGTTGATCATCTTTATATCGTTTGGTCTCTATTTTTTCTATCAATCCCTGACTTTCTGTAAATGTAACAAGATATTTTACAGACTGGCCCTGATAATCCATTTTTAGATAAGCACTCTGATCATCAACCGCTTCCCAGCTAATATATTTCCCGGGAAGCAGATTGGTGGGCATCCAAACCGATTCACCCAGCCATCGCAATAATTCCGCCTGATCTATCTTTTTGCCTGAGAAGTGAGCAACAGGTAAAAATGAAAAAAGGTATATCTTTAATCCTCCTTTTCCATCAATATAACTATCCACTGCTTTGTATTTACTTGTCTTTCCTATCCATACGAACCCCGGGTTATCAGCAGTAAAATGCTGAACGCCTTTGATGCTGTCAAAAGGTTTTGATAAATCACTACGAAATTCACCCTGGTAATGGATTTTCAAAGAAGTTAACCATTTTTGCTCCATACCTGCATTACCCAATGCTACATCAAAATATCTTTTAACGGGTTTGGGTAATTGTTCCAAATTGATCTCAGACATGGAAATCTTATCTATCTCCCTCTGATTGGCATACAATTCTGAAATTTTCTTCTTACCGGCGCATCCAAACATAAAGATTATCAGCATTAAAATAATTAGACTATGAACTCTCATTCTAAAGAATTTCAAAACCACATCTGATTTAGTTATTAGTGCTACAAAGATAAATTTTTATTGATAAAACAGGATATCTCCCCCTAACTTATTACACTCGTAAAAAATAAATAATAATTATTGTTGTCCGGTTAAGTTATATAAAGCCATACTAATGATTTGTAAAATTATTCGAGCGCCTTAGTAAAAATCATTTGTTGCCTTTGTGATAATTTTTATACGACGAAGTAGCCTTTAGATTTATACCGCAAAGGGCCGCTAAGGAGCAAAGAACCGCAAAGTAATTCCTGAAGTGTCTTTTATGTAGTGAATAGTAAATTCCAGGATACTACAAAGCTCTGTAAAGTGGCATTATGGCAGAAAATAATAAATCACAAAAACAGAGACCCATAAAAGTAAACGCATTTTAAAACAATGAAATGCAATACTTTATATCTTCTTATTTATTTTTAACCGGACAATAGTGATTCCCCTTTGATAAACAATTAAATATAACTTATTATTTATTTTTGTATTATTACAGGCTAAAGGTTTTCCATTGCGGCTTTCAACATCGATTTGATCTGTTTGGAAATTTCCTTTATGTCAGAATTATCTACTGAATTCATTGAAATAACAGGGTCGACAATAGCTACATCAACAAGATTATCACCCTTTTCCTGCACTACAACGTTGCAAGGCAACAATGTACCTATTTTTTCTTCGGAACGAATAGCCTTATAACCAAATGACGGATTACATGCTCCAAAAATCGTGTACTTATTAATATCCACATCAAGTTTCTCTTTAAACTTTTCGTGCATCTTAATTTCACTTAGAACACCGAAGCCTTGTTTTTGCAATTCGGTTTTTACTTTTTCAATTGCCTCCTCATAACTTGTTTCCAGTTGTTTTAATAAATAATAATTCATATCTTTATATTTTTTATTGAATTGTTACCCAACTAAATTGTTACAGTTAGGATAATTAATTTGATTTTAAATCTATGTTTTTTTAGCAAAGTCTCCGGATAAAAAAGTTTTAGCCTGTACTGCTCATAAAAACCAATAAGTCTTACACATGCATATCTTATTTTATTTTAAAAGCTGATGTCGGATTAACAAACCTGTAGAGTGCACTTAGCTCATTAGCAGGGACTGGCATTTCATCTGCTTCAAGCTGATAAACAGCACCTCCGTTAAGAAAAACATGAACTGCAGCAAGATTTATCAATGAAGAATTGTTAAAACTATGCTCATTATCAACCCTTAGGGCACGGTTAGCATGGTCATAAATACCAAATTGCTCAAAATCATTTCTGATAAACAATGCTTCAACCTGCCCGTCCAAAGATGCAGGCAAAATATCATAAATATCCTCCGAAGTATATCCTGTAGCCATTTTGTCTTTAAACGCACTTTTTTTCTCATCCAGGTTTTTATAAAAATATGCTTTCATCTTTTCCCAGGCTAATTCATGCAATGTAAAAACATCTATATTTTTTGGATTCAGACCTACATAATCATTTTTCAGAAAATTATAATCGAATATATTTTCAAATTCCCCTTTATACTGTCCTTCAGTCACAAGAATCAGAGGGATTTGCTGATCGTTCAGAATTTTCATCAAGCCATCATTGACAGCCTGCATAAACACCTTTATCTCTGCATCTTTATCATCTTTACCGGCTCCATGCCCATGGGTGGCATTTTTCATCTGTCCGCTTTTGTCGGGACGACTTTGCAAATTTTTCTGCTCATAATCATACCCCACTACATCCTCCGGTCTTTGCGGAACCAAATCATCAATACGAATTTCACTAATGGTATATTTACTGGCTTCGTAAAGTTTAATTTGTTCAATATTAAAAGACAAAATAAAAAACCGTCCGTCATTAAAAAGCATTGGTAAAACCAGACGCAAATAAAAATGCTCATCTATATAATAATATTCCTTAAAATCAATGGGTAAGGAATAATATTCAAACCCTTTTTTACTCAAAAAAAACGCAAGTCCATCAGATTGATTACGCCAAAAATGCACTTCATCCAAAAGAGTACTAAGCGGCTGTAAATATTCCTGAACTTCTTTTTCACTTAATCCAAACTCATGTAATTCGTTTCGCACGGATTTGAGTATGTTTTTCAAACGCAACTGTGGGTGTTTATCATCTATGTCTTTCCCGGCTCTTCCTACAGGAATAAAAATTGAAACACAATGTGGGTCATGAACGCGTGCCAGTTTTTTAACTTGTTCTTCTGAAATTATTATAATATCAGATGTTTTGTTCGTTTTCATATTGGGGATGTTTCTTAATTCAGTAGTATAACGTAAATAAAATCTTATTGTTTACACTGTTATATTGTGTGTAATCCATCCAACATTAAAACCCTTCCAGATAACAAATCATAATGTTTGCTAAGCATTACCATGAAAAATTGTATTTTTGCAAACTTTTAGGAGTACACACTATATGGGATTAAAGCAAGAAATACAGAAGCGAAAGACTTTTGCCATTGTCAGCCACCCGGATGCGGGAAAGACCACACTTACGGAAAAATTCCTGCTGTTTGGCGGTGCCATTCAGGTTGCCGGCGCCGTCAAATCCAATAAGATCAAGAAGACAGCTACTTCCGATTTTATGGAAATCGAGAAACAACGCGGTATTTCAGTAGCTACATCGGTGATGGGTTTTGAATACCGGGATTTCAAGGTCAATATTTTGGACACACCGGGACACCAGGATTTTGCCGAGGACACATTCCGCACGCTAACGGCAGCCGACAGCGCAATTGTTGTCATTGATGCCGCTAAGGGTGTAGAACCACAGACCAAAAAGCTTGTGGAGGTCCTGCGTATGCGCGACACGCCAATCATCGTATTTGTTAACAAACTGGACCGGCCCGGGAAGGACCCCTTCGACCTGATGGATGAAATCGAAGAAACCCTGGATATCAAAGTGCGCCCACTGAGCTGGCCTATCGGAATGGGTAATGACTTTAAAGGTGTTTATGATATCTACAGTCAAAAGTTAAAGCTGTTTAGTCCCCATGAAAAAGCTACCGAAGAAAACAGCCTCGTATTTGATAATTTGGATCATCCCGATTTACAGGAAGGTATTCCGGAACCCATCCAAACCCTGAAAGACGACCTGGAACTGGTAGAAGGCGTTTATCCTGAATTTAAGCATGAAGATTATCAAAATGCTGACATTACTCCTGTATTCTTTGGAAGTGCTTTAAATAATTTTGGTGTACATGAAATCCTGGATTGCTTTTTGGATATTGCACCAAATCCTATGGGCAGCACTGCTGAGGAACGGCAGGTAAAACCCGAAGAGGAAAAGTTCACAGGTTTTGTGTTTAAAATCCATGCCAACCTGGATCCCAACCACCGCGATCGTATTGCCTTTGTTAGAGTAAACTCCGGTATATTTCAGCGGAATAAATTTTACCATCATACACGGCTTAACAAACAAATTCGCTTTTCTTCACCGACAGCCTTCATGGCTTCCAAAAAGTCGGTAATCGATGAAGCTTATCCCGGCGATATCGTTGGATTACATGATACAGGAACTTTCAAAATCGGCGATACCCTTACCGAAGGAGAACAGATACACTTTAAAGGCATGCCCAGCTTCTCACCGGAATTATTCAAATATATCGAAAATGCAGACCCCATGAAATCCAAGCAGCTCCACAAAGGCATCGACCAGTTGATGGATGAAGGTGTCGCACAGTTATTTACCGGAAAGGAATCCGGAAGAAAAATCATTGGTACGGTAGGACAATTGCAATTTGAAGTGATTGAATACAGGCTGCTTCATGAATACGGAGCCAAATGCCGGTATGATAACATTAACCTCTATAAAACCTGTTGGATTACATCAGATAATCAGGAAAAACTGGAAGAATTTAAAGAACGCAAATCCCGCAATATGGCCATCGACAAACACGGCCGCGATGTCTTCCTGGCCGAATCACCCTTTGCCCTGCAAATGGCACAGGAGAAATTCCCGGAGATAGAATTTCATTTTACCAGTGAGTTTTAAAGCAACGCAAAGACCTGTCTGGTGCAAGTTCCTGACAGCGTCTCAGGAAGGACTCAGAGCGGAAGGAAGTTGTTCAATGTTCAATTATTCAATGTTCAATGTTCAATGTTGCGTTAAGGATGCGCTCATGGCGGTAGGGAAATGTAGGTATGAGGGATGGAAGTTGATTGATCCCGACCTGCGGTCGTGCATGCTCGTAAAACTATTAAATCAAAGATGATTGGGTGATTGGTTGATTGGGGGTGAAATCCTGTTGTTCAAGGCTTAATGTTCACTACCATTCTGCCTACTGCCTTATGCTAACTGGTTTAAGTTTAGGAATGGAACGAAAGTAGCTTTAGTGTTCCAAAAGCAACAAACACACAACCTCGCATCATCACACCCTCGTACCCTCGTACCCTCGTTCTCTCAAGTCACGCTTAGTTCGCTTAAGTCGCCCAACACGCCCACTCGCCTCAACGCTTCACTACTTTCTGACGGTACTTCCGTTGCTCCGTGTCCAGCTTAAGCCAATAGATGCCGTTGCTCAGGCCGCTGAGACTGACCTGTAGTTTCTGAGCCTGTCCTGGCCATTCATAACGTCGCACAATGGCTCCGCTTTGGTTATAGAGCTTTAATACGGCTTCTTCCTGCAAGGCCTTTGGTAACTCGATGGTAAGTTGTTCATTGGCCGGGTTGGGGAAGACTTTCCAGGTGTGCTGTTTATGCTCATTGATGCCCACGCCGGAATAGGTGATGGTGCGATAGGCTTTGGCCGAGCATCCGTTGGTGTCGGTGACTTCCACCCAGTAGGTGTGGCTGCCGCCGGACATCTGCGAGCCGTAAAGCGTTAGCGTTTGTGTAGTATCGCCCGTATTCCAGAGATACGAGGCATACCCACCGCCCGGATCCAGTACCAGCGTGTCATAGCCGGTGAGCATCGTATCAATGCCAATATCAATTTGCGGGTTCTGGTGAATGACAATGGTTTTGGCGATGCTGTCCCACATGCCGTAATGCAGCGCTTTCACCCACACGGTATATTGCCCGGGCTGGGAATAGCTGTATGACGGATACAGCGAAGAGGAAGTATCCGCGCCACCCGCCAGGCTATCGCCGAAATGCCATTCGGCTTTATACACACTATCGGTAAAAGCAAATAGCGTAGGTTGAGCATTCTCCCCGGCACAGGTGTGCGTATAGCTAAAATCTACCGGTTGCT
>JAIPAE010000098.1 GCA_021740245.1 Bacteroidales bacterium
CAAAACCTGGTCATTTTGATCCGTTAACCAATTGATCTGTGGCATAAAAAATTTAGGCTTATCATAATAGGCCGGGTCTTTCTTTCCATAGGTCAGTTCAATCCATTGATTAAAGTCAACAGGATTGTTTCCCAGGTTGGTTTGATTGGTTTTCACTCTAAACTTGTAGTGAGATAGGACTTTATCATATGGATTTCTTACGAAGGTAAATTTAAAAGCGTTTTCAAATTTATGTTGTCCCAACATATCTCTGAATTCACGTGCTGTATAATGTTGCACGCCTACCATTCCCAATGCTTTTACTATGCTTACACCGCCGGATTTGTTGATATGAATGAAAATATATTTCCGGTACAGACGCTGGTTAATTATTTTCTTTTTGTATTGATATAGCGTATGTCTGATACTATTTACTAAAATAACTTCTGCTTTTTAATACTTAGATTCTATGATTTTACTGCTAATCAACAAAAAGAGTAAACTTACACCCCTGGCTAAGCAGGACGTGCTATGGGTTTTTTAAACCGTTATTATGATTGACTTCCGGAATCGTGAGAGGTTTTATTTTCAGCAAACGGCTTTTGTTCTCTGAAATTAGTTCCGCTGTTTTCTATAGCTTTCATTACAATTTCCTTCACATTGCTATCCGCTGATTCCACTTTTTTATACAGCTGCGCGATCAGGGCTTCCTGGTCTTTAATTTTACTTTCCAGTGTGGATATTGTCTGGTCTTTAAGTTTTAAATTTCCTTCTGAATCTTGTTTCATCAGTTTTTTCTCAAACTCATATTGTTCTTTCAGGCGCTGAGTTACGTGTTGTTCTCTTTCGCTGAGTGCTTTTTCCATTTCTATGGCATGATTTTCCACAGCATTTCTCAAACTTTCAAGTTCTTCTTCCGCCTTTTTAACATTCTCTTCCCGTTCTTTGATCTCTTTTTCAAAAGCTTCTTTTTGCTCTTTAAGTTCTTTTTCCTGTTGTTCTTTCTTTTGTTGGTAGAGGTCTTGTTCTTTCTGGCGCTTTTGTTTCAATTCATACTGGTATTCTTCTTCTTCCCGCTTACGTTCTTTTTCTATTTGCGTTTTGGTTTCTTTAAGATCGTCTTCAATTTGTTGTTTTTCTTTTTCCCAGGCTGTTTTTCTCTCAGCCATTTCCTGTTCAAATTCAGATTTTTTCTGTTTATGGACTTCAATCAGTGCCGTTAACGATTCTGCTTCACGCACGATCCCATAAGTATCCTTCAGGTTTTCTTCTTCCAGTTCAATTGCTTCCTGAATGCGTTTCAGTTTTTTATGCTCCTCGCTGATCTTTTCTTCGACATCATCCAGTGATTTTGAAAGCATAATCTTCAGATCAGAAATACTTTTCAACACATTATCCGGGCTATAATTCTTAACTTCCGTAAGCATTTCTTTTTGCCGTTCTTTTTGTTTTTCCTGTCCCGGTGACTCTTGATTTTGTTCCTGTAACTGTTGTTTCAGCTTATCATAAGCATCCAGGATTTCTTTTTTCGTATTTTTCTGGGAAACCTCTGTAGTCATATCTTTTCTTGTTTTATAGAATCTGCAAATATATCGATAAAAGTCTGATAATCCAAATTGCGGGATCCCGACCTGCGGTCGTGGATGTGAAACAATAAAGAGCATGAGTTACAGAATAAAAGCCCAAAGCAAACTCCGAAGGAGTGGCATGATGGTAGCCCGGGATGGAGTGTCTGATAAACATCGCCATCTCAAAAGCTATCGTGACGCTTTATCGCTTCATCGCATCATCGCTTCATCGCTCAAGTCGCTTAAGTCGCTAAAGTCGCTTCGTTCGCCCTTTCGCATCATCGTACCATCGTAAAATCGTACCGTCATCCCACCACTACTCCAGGGGGAATATTTGCTTTTGGGCCAGGTAATTAATCACATTTTCCTGCCATTTATCTTTTTCGTCTGTTGAAAGAGTAAGCACAGGATTTTCCGGCTTTTCATATTCCACATCTACGCCGGGCATATGTTCAATTTCCCCTTTTTCGGCTTTTTCAAAAAGTTCCGGTTTATTCTGTTTACAAAAGTCCAGTCCGGCATCCATATGAAAAAGGTGAAAGCGGTCTTCTCCCACGATTTCAGCTACCTGATTACGAATATCTTCATCCGGAGAGATAAACGAGCAAATGGCAATAATTCCTTGTTCATTGAGGATATGGCAGACGTGAGCGACTCTGCGCAGGTGCTCTGCGCGGTCAGCCGGCGAATGGTCCAGTTCGCGTGACAGGCCACTGCGAACCGTTGAGCCGTCCATCAGTACCGTTGTTGCACCCATATCGAACAGTTGTCTTTCCAGGCCGTAAGCCAGTTCATTCTTTCCTGATCCATGCATTCCGGTGATCCACAAGGTTGTACCCCGCTGGTTATAGAACATTTCGCGTTCATTCGTATTGACCAGTGCTTCACCACGGAAAATTTTCTTACGTTCCATATCTGTGATGCGGGAGGGCATATCTTTATCGCTCACTTTATCTATGATCATACCCACAGCGGCAGTATTATGCGTCACAGGATCGATGATCACAAAAGCTCCGGTACTGGCATTTTTCTTATAGGGATCAAAGAATAATGGCTTATTGGTTGTTAAAACCGTTCGCCCGATTTCATTGAGCTTTAATATTTCCTTTTCATGTTTATCGAGCGTATTGACATCCACTTCATAGCGCAATTTATCAAAGCGTACCTTGGTAGTATTATTGGCATGTTTGATATAATACTGACGGTGGGGTTTCATTTCCTGTTCATCCATCCAAACGAGCATTGCTTCAAAATGACGCTCCTGCCGGGCCATATTATCGGGGTGTACCAGCATGTCCCCGCGGGATATATCGATTTCATCA
This sequence comes from Bacteroidales bacterium, assembly GCA_021740245.1. Classification (GTDB taxonomy): domain Bacteria; phylum Bacteroidota; class Bacteroidia; order Bacteroidales; family PWNQ01; genus PWNQ01. The sequence goes on from JAIPAE010000098.1 coordinate 2,870, forward strand.
GCCAGGGTAATGGAAATCGATTGCGGCGGGAAGGCATAATCCTGTTCTCCCTGGGCTCCGAGAATGCTGCTCACCTGGGTTGTTTTCCCTGAAGGCTGTACTTTTATGGTGTCTCCTTTATGTATAACGCCGGATCCAACTGTTCCTGCAAAACCGCGATAATCGAGGGAGGGACGATTCACATACTGTACCGCAAAACGGAAATCTTCAAAATTACGATCCGAATCCACATGTATTGTTTCCAGGAAGTCCAGCATTGGACGGCCTTTATACCAGGGCATCTTTTCTGACTGATCCACCACATTGTCGCCTTTTAAGGCAGATATCGGAATAAAATTCACATCCGGAATTTCCATACCGGTAATAAACTGTTTATAATCCTGGACAATTTCATTATAGCGATCTTCACTATAATCAACAAGGTCCATTTTATTGATAGCCACCACCACATGGCGGATCCCCAACAGGTTTGTGATAAAGGTATGCCGTTTGGTTTGGGTAATAACACCATGCCGGGCATCAACAAGTAAAATAGCCAGGTTAGCCGTAGAAGCACCGGTTACCATATTTCTGGTATATTGCTCATGACCGGGAGTATCGGCAATGATAAACTTCCGCTTATTAGTTGAAAAATAACGGTAAGCTACATCGATGGTAATTCCCTGTTCGCGCTCTGCTTTAAGTCCATCCAGCAGTAGCGCATAATCGATATCCTCCCCGGCATGTCCTTCCCGTTTTGAATCACGCTCCAGTGCGGATAACTGGTCTTCGTACAAACGTTTACTATCGAACAATAATCTTCCGATAAGTGTAGATTTTCCATCATCAACGGATCCTGCTGTTAAAAGTCGCAACAGATCCTTTTTTTCGTCCTGGTCAAGGAATTCGGTAATTGAAAGGTTTGTATTTTGTTCCATGGCGATATTTTTTTCTTCTTTTATGGTGAAGGTTAGGTTAGGTTAGGTTGGTATGATTGGTTGAATAATTGCTTCTTCTATTAAATATCTGAAGATTGAATGCATGATCCCGACCTTCGGTCGTGATTGATTGTATGATTGATTGAGCTAAATATATTGCTTCACCAACATACACTTTAAGTACTCGACAATCAGACAATCTTTTATCGCCTGAATGACATAGCTGACAAACATTAAAAGACATTATCATACTAAAAGCAACACTATTCATCTGTTTAAAATTTTGATTTCAGTGGTCAAGTACCTGTCCCGCAGCAGACGGAATGGAGCACGCCATGACAAATATCATTTATACTACACAAGTCTTCTTCCTTTATTATAATCATACTCGTGTGTGTTACGCCTGAGGCGAATCATGACTCGGTTCATAACCAGTTTCATCTTCTCTTAAAATATAATCATCATTCCAATTACTCTTTTCATTCAATAGTTCAACTTGTTTCTTACTTAATACAACAAGCTTATTTTCAATTGAATAATGCATAGCATCATATATATCAAACCACTCTTGCCTCACTCTTTCAACATTTAACTGGGCAAGAATTTGGGTATAGTTCTCAGCTAAAGAACTCAATGCATAGTTATTAAAACGGATTGTTTCTTTCAGTGATCTACGTGAATATCCTTCAGCAATATTTGATGAAACAGATAAGGCTGAATCTTCAATTTGCGCTTTTACCTTATAAGGCATTTCAGACAGGTTCCGCAGCTCATCAACTACATAAACATATAAATCAATAGCTTCCATCCAGACGACCAGCTTTCTAAAACCTCTGTTTATATTTCTATTTTTATTGATAAGCTCCTTATCCATGCTTTTATCAAAAATAATATTACTTATTGAATCATTTTAACTTATGAACTAAGGCTTTAGCATCTTTTCCTATCAATCTCAATAGTTATCTGGACAATTACCCTATAATCAATCTCCCGATCGTTGCCGGAAAATCATCCAATCATCCAATCAATCAATCAACCAATCATTCAATCAACCAATCATCCTATAATCCTATAATCCTATAATCCTATAATCCATCCGTCTCCCGAAAATTTTCGGGGCAATCAATCAACTTTCAAACTTAAACTTCTAAAAGTAACCTTCTCTTTTCTTTTGTTCCATGCTTGCTTCCTGGTCGAAGTCGATGACGCGTGTAGTCCTTTCGGATTTGGTAGTTGTCATCATTTCCTCGACGATTTTCTCGACGGTATCGGCATCCGATTCAACGGCACCTGTCAGGGGATAGCATCCGAGTGTTCTGAATCGCACTTTTCTCATCTTAGCTTTACCGGCCAGTTCTTTCGGCATACGGTCGTCATCCACCATAATCAGGGCGCCACTGTATTCCACCACAGGACGCTCTTTTGCAAAATAAAGCGGAACAATAGGGATTTCCTCCAGCCGTATATACTGCCAGATATCCAGTTCTGTCCAGTTAGAAAGCGGAAAGACACGTATGGACTCTCCTTTATGGACTTTAGTATTATAAATATCCCATAGTTCAGGGCGTTGATTTTTGGGATCCCATTGGTGATATTCATCACGGAATGAGAAGATACGTTCCTTCGCCCTGGATTTTTCTTCATCCCGGCGTGCACCTCCAAAAGCCGCATCAAATTTATATTTCGTCAATCCGTTCAACAACGCCTGAGTTTTCATGATATCCGTATGTACTTTAGAGCCATGGGAAAACGGACCAACACCGGCTTCATAGCCTTCTTTGTTAAAATGAACAATCAGGTCCCAGCCTTTCTCTTTAGCATAACGGTCTCTGAATTTTGTCATTTCACGGAATTTCCATTTTGAGTCGATGTGCATTAAAGGAAAAGGCACTTTGCCGGGAGCAAAAGCTTTTTCAGCCAGGCGAACCATTACTGAAGAATCTTTTCCAATGGAATACAGCATTACGGGATTCTCAAATGATGCTGCCACCTCACGAATAATATGAATCGATTCAGCCTCCAGCTGACGCAAATGACTCAATGAATATTGTTCTTCCATATCAAATTAAGCTTAATTTCAGTATTTCTTTAAAGAGCAGCAAAAATATAAAAAAAATCAAGACTACTGAGCTTATAACGTCCCTGATTGGAGTATTGTTTAGTGTTGCTTTTTAAGTGTCCCGAAAGCCGTTGAGAGGGTGATCCTGACTTGTGGGTTCAAGGTGTAAGGTTCAAGGTTTAAGGTTCAATAGAACGCCGGGTGAAAGATTTTTACGGAATGTTTAGGAATTATGAATGATGGGTTTTGATCCCGACCTGGGGTCGAGGATGTGAAACAATAAAGAGCATGATTTTCAGAATATAAGCCAAAAGCAAACTCCGAAGGAGTGGCATAATTGTAGCCCGGGATGGAGCGTCTTTTGAGCCCGAGCGAAAAAGGTAAGCGAA
>JAIPAE010000099.1 GCA_021740245.1 Bacteroidales bacterium
GCCAGTTGCCAGAGAATGTATGATTTTCAAAGCGGTCACCTGAACTTTGATCTGGATAAACTGAAACCCCGGGAGACCTGGCCTGAAAAACTTCAACGACTAATAAAATACTTTGAACAAGATACACAGTTAAGAGATATTCTAATTACCGGTGGTGACGCTTTAATGAGTTCTGATAAATCACTGAAGCGCATTCTGGATGCTGTCTATGAAATGGCTAAACGAAAAAAAGAAAAAAATCAGGAATTGCCTGAGGGTGAAAAAATGGCAGAGATGGTTCGTGTACGCCTGGGCACCCGCTTACCTGTTTATCTACCTCAACGAATTGATAATAAACTGACAATTTTACTTAAAGAGTTTAAAACAAAAGCATCAGAGATCGGAATCAAACAATTTGTAATACAGACACATTTTGAATCGGCCATGGAGATAACCCCTGAAGCAGCAGAATGTGTCAGAAAAATGCGCAGTGCAGGCTGGACGGTGACCAACCAGCAAGTATTTACCGCTGCCGGTTCCAGAAGAGGTCATACGGCCAAACTCCGGAAAATACTCAACGATATTGGTGTGCTGACGTATTACACCTTCACTGTGAAAGGTTATATGGAAAATGCCCACAATTTTGCAACAAATGCGCGATCAATACAGGAAAGGATCGAAGAAAAAAGCATTGGTGAAATACACGAAGATGAATACGATACAATTCATAAATTTCCGGAACATGCTGAAGAAATGACTAAAAACATCAGGAAATTAAGGGAAAAATATGACCTTCCTTTTCTGGCTACCGACCGTAACGTTCTGAACATGCCTGGCGTAGGAAAAAGCAACACTTTTAGAACAATTGGCATTACACATGATGGAAGACGAATACTCGAATTCAACCATGATGCCACACGACGCCACAGCCCGATCATTGACAAAATGGGCCGCGTGGTGATCATCGAGTCCAAATCTATAGATGAATACCTGAGCCAAATGCAGGAGATCGGTGAAGATATAAACGAATATATGAATGTTTATGGCTATTCTATTGGTGAAACCGAATTAAGAATGCCGGTGTATGAATATCCGGAATATGAATTTGAAATAACAGAAAATATGTCCAACCTGGAGATATGATCACTAAATAAAAATAATTCCCGGATGTTCTTACAACTATCTTTATGCCCTTTAAATTCATTGTATAAGTGAATAGCATACGCGAAAGGCCGATTCAATTTTGAATGAGAAGTTACAAATATTTTACATTTTAACCAATCGAAGACAGAAAAAGCTTCTTATCTTTGCCTGTAAAAAGTTGAATCTTTAATGATTCATATGTCTAAATTGATATTAATAGTACTATGTTTACGCCATCATATTATACGGGGGAACCTCCATGCTATAGCCCGCCTAAGGCAGGTCATCTTCTTGTGTCCGTCTCAGGCGGATCATGGAGGTTTCATATGTTTAAATTTTATTAAATAGGTGTTATGGAACTCGCATACAATAGCCCGCCTAAGGCGGGTCATTTTCTTGTGTGTTTAAAGTAAACATGCTCGTTTCATATGTTTATATTTTATTAACTCGGTGATATGAAAAGCTAATTTTTGCATTTCGATATGGATATTGTTCTGATAATAATTGGTGCTGTTTTGATGCTGATAGGCCTGGCAGGTTGTATAGTTCCTGTAATTCCGGGGCCACCAATTTCGTATATCGGTATATTGCTTCTTCATTTCACGGACAAATACAGTTTTTCTGACAGATTTCTCATAATTTGGCTTTTACTTTCCGCAGCCGTTACAATTCTGGATTACATAGTTCCTATTTACGGGACAAAAAAATTCGGGGGAACGAAAAAAGGAGTCTGGGGCTCCACAATCGGGTTGATTTTGGGATTAATAATTGCACCAACCGGTATCGGAGCAATTGCTATAATCCTGGGACCTTTCCTTGGAGCATATATTGGGGAAATGATGGCTGAAAACGATTCACAGAAAGCTTTTCGTTCCGCGATTGGTTCATTTATAGGATTTTTGACTGGCACATTAATGAAACTGGCTGTTTCTGGTATTATGTTGTTTCACTTTATTAAAATGTTGATATGACTATGAAAAAGTTCACACATCCCTCAGCACTAAAGCCTGTTGCACGAAATATTCGCGAATCTGTAATAAGGAGTATCGCCAATGCGGGCAGTGGTCATACAGGAGGCTCATTAGGACTGGCTGATGTATTCACAGCCCTATACTTTTCCATTATGGAACACAATTCAAAGGCCCCGCACTGGCCAGATCGAGACCGTCTGGTTTTGTCTATCGGACATGTAGCACCGTTACTGTACGCCACGCTGGCCGAATCGGGATATTTTCCCAAAAAAGAACTGATGACCTTGCGTCGTTTAGGGAGCCGATTACAGGGACATCCGGGCCGGGATCACGGACTGCCAGGGCTTGAGTTATCTGCAGGTTCGTTGGGGCATGGACTCTCTGTTGCTGTTGGGATGGCAATCTCCGCCAAACATAAAAAACAACAATGGCGCGTTTTTTCCATTCATGGTGATGGTGAACTGCAGGAAGGTTCTGTATGGGAAGCCGCTATGAGTGCTGCACATCATAAGTTAGACAATTTAGTGGCGCTGGTTGACCGAAACAATGTACAAATCGATGGCAAAACTGATGATGTTATGGACATAGAACCACTGGCAGAAAAATGGAAAGCTTTTGGCTGGAAAGTCTTTCAATGTGATGGCCATGACTTTGAAGATATTCTGACAACCTACGATAAGGCTATAGCTGTAAAAAACAAACCTTCTGTTATTATTGCCCGCACACACATGGGTAAAGGCGTAGCTGAGATTGAAAATGACTATCGATGGCATGGAAAACCGGTAGCTAAAGATCAGGTTGAAAAATTTATAAATGCTCTTGATCATGAAAAATAACAAACGATTCCTAAATGAAGCAGACAAACCAACCCGCCTGGGTTTTGGTGAAGGCCTGCGTGAAGCCGGAGGTGTCAACGAATCTGTTATTGCGCTGGGCGCTGACATCACCGGATCAGTGAATGTCAACCTGTTTAAAAAAGCTTTTCCTAATAGGTTTTACAGCCTGGGCATAGCAGAACAAAACGCTGCAGGCGTATCTGCAGGAATGGCGTTATCAGGACTTATTCCTGTTTTTACAACATATGCCGTTTTTTCAGCAATGCGAACCACAGATCAACTCCGTATTTCGATCTGTTATAATAATGTCCATGCCGTTATCGGAGGCGCTCATGCCGGTATTTCGGTAGGACCTGACGGAGCAACCCACCAGGCCCTGGAAGATATTGCTGTTACGAGAGCCCTTCCCAATATGACTGTTTTCTCACCCTGCGATGCTGACCAAACACATCTGGCTATACTTGCAGCTATTAATAAAATGAATGGGCCGGTTTATATCCGGTTTGGCAGAGAAAAAGTGCCGAACTTTACTGGTATGGATTATCCTTTTCATCCAGGCAAAGGGCAGTTGATGAAAGAAGGAAATGACCTTACTATTATTGCTACAGGCCATATGGTATGGCATGCACTTCAGGCTGCTTATCAGATGGAAGAAAAAAATATTAACGCCCGCGTCATTAACATTCACACTATTAAGCCTATAGACAATGAGATCATTATTCGAGCGGCCAAAGAAACAGGCAAAATCGTCACTGCCGAAGAACATCAGATTTACGGGGGATTAGGGTCTGCCATAACAGAAATATTGTCAGAACATTACCCTGTACCTGTGAAGATCATAGGAATGCCGGATAGTTTTGGTGAATCCGGAAAACCTGAAGAACTAATGGATAAATACGGACTGACAAGCCATAACATTATCAAACAATCTCTAAAATTATTGAAATGAGATACTTTTTATTTATTTTAATACTTCCATTGCTCTCATATTGCAATACATCTGATACAAATCGTTCATCCACGGATAAGATTGCTGCAAAAACAAAGAAAAAAACCGTTGAAAAAGCTCCCCAAAAAATTGAATATAAAGATATTGACAAAGCGCACCTTCTGGGACACATAAAAGCATCAGAAGACACATTATTTATGGAAATACCTGTTCCTGTTGCCAATCGTGAAGGCTTATACATACAAAAAGAGGTATTAAAAGCATTTCGCAAAATGAGAAACGCTGCAAAAAAAGATGGTATTCATCTTAAAATTATATCTGCATACCGTAGCTTCAACTATCAAAAATGGATATGGGACAGCAAATTTGACGGCAGGAAAAATTCAGGTAACAGAAACATGCGTAACTCCTATCCAGACCCCAGAAAAAGAGTTGAAGCAATACTGAATTATTCAGCCATGCCAGGAACATCAAGGCATCACTGGGGAACCGATATTGACATCAATAGTGTCAGCACAGCATATTTTGAATCACCACAAGGAAATAAAGTGTATGAATGGCTAACCAAAAATGCGCAGAAACATGAATTCTGTCAAACTTACACAGCCGGACGGGAAGATGGCTATAATGAAGAACACTGGCATTGGAGTTATATCCCTTTAGCAAAACATTATTACTATAATTTTGGTAAAAAAATATCATACGAAGATATTTCCGGATTTAAAGGGAGTAAATTTGCAAAGGAACTAAATGTTATTCAGCGATTTGTGATTAACAACATAAATACGGAGTGTATAAAATCCCATTAATTTATTGATAATGCTTGCCATGGAAAAATTGCTTATTAAATTTGCTTGCAATAAAAAAAGATACAGAAAACATTCATAAAATATGAAAATATGAAAATAACAGTAGTAGGGACCGGATATGTCGGTCTGGTAACAGGAACCTGTTTTGCAGATGTTGGAATTGATGTAACATGTGTAGACATCGACAAGGAAAAAATTAAAAACCTAAAAAAGGGTATTATTCCGATATATGAGCCGGGATTGGAAGAAATGGTTCAGCGTAACATAGAAAAAGGGCGGCTACACTTTTCCACCCAACTAAAAGATACTCTGGAGGATACGGAAGTTATCTTTTCAGCCGTCGGAACTCCACCTGATGAGGATGGTTCAGCAGACCTGCAGTATGTTTTAAATGTAGCCAGAGAAGTTGGACAGCATATGAACAATTATCTTATACTGGTAACAAAATCAACAGTTCCCGTGGGTACAGCCAATAAAGTAAAAAAAGCACTTCAGGAAGAGTTGGATAAGCGAGATGTTAATATTGATTTTGATGTAGCCTCAAATCCAGAATTTTTAAAAGAAGGAGCTGCTGTTCAGGATTTTCTAAAACCAGACCGGATCGTTATCGGCACAGAGTCCGATAAAGCTAAAGAAATTATGGAAAAACTCTATAAACCATTTACGCTAAACGGACATCCGGTTATATTCATGGATATCCCTTCGGCAGAAGTAACAAAATATGCGGCCAATGCTATGCTGGCTACTAAAATCAGTTTCATGAATGATATTGCCAATTTTTGTGAAATCGTCAATGCTGATGTTAACAGCGTGAGAAAAGGGATAGGTTCCGACAGCCGGATCGGGAACAAATTTATTTATCCGGGTACCGGATATGGCGGATCATGTTTTCCCAAGGATGTTAAAGCCATAATCAGAACTGCAAATGAAAATAATTATAACTTACGGGTCCTGCAATCTGTTGAAGATGTTAATGAAGACCAGAAAACTATTTTATTCCGTAAACTGATGGATCATTACAATGGTGATATCAAAGGTAAGAAAATTGCCATGTGGGGCTTATCCTTTAAACCCAAAACTGATGACATGCGCGAAGCCCCCGCATTAAATCTGATAGACAAAATAACGGAAGCAGGAGCAACTATTAAAGCATACGACCCTGTAGCAATGGATGAAGCCAAACGTCGCGTAGGTGATAAAATCGAATATGCTAAAGATCAGTATGATGCATTACTTGATGCCGATGCGCTCCTTTTAGTTACCGAATGGATGGATTTCCGCTACCCTAACTTTAATGCTATCAAACGTTTAATGAAGGAACCACCTATTTTAGACGGCAGAAACATCTATGACCGTCTGGAAATGAAAAAATATGGATTTTACTATACAGGTATCGGCATAGCCAATGAAAAATAATTATAAAAGCGGCTGCCCATAAAAAAGACAGCCGCTTTTCTTATTTAGCTCTTTTATGATTTAAAGCTTTTCCAATGAGAAAAAAAATACTTGTTACCGGAGGTGCTGGTTTTATTG